>JAFUIT010000109.1 GCA_017468345.1 Clostridia bacterium | reverse complement strand
CCGGGGTAATGCTGAATAATTTTCATCATTTCGCCCACTTGCTTTTTACGAATGATACACACCAACATATATTTTTCCGTATGTGAATACATGCCCACGACGCGTATCTCCGTAACGCCGTGTTTTAAGCGCTGTAAAAGTTCCGCCGACAGCTCGTCCGGCTTGTCCGTAACGATCTCGAATTTGTATCCGTTTTTCAAGCCCGCAAGGGAAGAATCGACTACCATGTTCGCGATGAACAGGTTTAAAAGGGTGCAAATGACGGGGGTAATTTTCATGCCGTACACGAAAAAGGCGATGAGTACGACGCTCGTGTCCATGAGAAAGGATACGTAGGCGATGTTCGTTTCGGGTTTGGATTTTTTGATGAGGGCGGAAATGGCGTACGTGCCGCCGCTTGCCCCGAATCTACGCAACATAAACGAGAACCCGATGCCCGAAATAACGCCCGTTGCGATGCAGGCGAAAACGATCTCGAAATCTTCCCCGTTATTCGCCGCGCAATATGCCTTCATTCCAAGTAGACCGAACAGTTCGGCAGAGAGGGATTGTGCTACCATATAGATGATGAGGATGATACCCAGGTGTCGATTGACGAACACGCTGACCAAAATAAAGATGGGCAAATTGAACGCCAACATCAGGATCGCCCAGCTCACTTTATAGCCCGTCAGGTGATAGGTAATGGTTGCCAAACCGCCGACTCCGCCCGGGGCAAATCCGTTGCTGTTTTGAAAATAGTAATACGCAAAGCCGACGATGATTCCCGCAAGCGTCGCGATGCAAATATCCCAAATCCATTCCTTTGCGTTTCGTTTCATTTTATCTTCGCTCATTCTATTTTCCTCTTGTTTGTAACCGTTTTTTTTCGTTCGCCGTCATTATAACACTTCAAAAAGTACATGTCAACGATATTTTTCATTATACAAACTATTTTTTGACGATATCACTTGATTTTGCGGAATGGGTGTAGTAATATTATAATGACCCTATTTAAGACGAGCAAATGATACAAATATTAAAAATATTAAAAAATGAAGTGGATTGCCTGCAAAACGATATTGACTGTTAGACGGTGAAAAATTATACTGAAGTGGAAGTTTTTTCATAAAACGAGATTCGTTTTTGGAATTATTTATTAAAGAATAAGGTTTGAAAAAAGGAATGCAACTGGAAAAAAACGGTGGGAATTTTCAATTTGATTTTCAGAAGGGGCTGATATCTTCCGTTTCGTATAACGGGATCGAGGTTTGCGCGCAGGAATCTAACCTTTTTGGAGTGAGATTGACGGATAAGGAAGGAAAAACCGTCGATTACACTTCGCGCGATGCGAAAAGGGTCGTGCAAAAGGACGGGACGGCGGAATATTTCGACTTTCCCGAAGCGATTTCCGTAACGGTTTTCGTCACGGAGGCGGAAAACGGGTTTCAGATGCGCGTTGCGGTGAAAAACGATACGGATAAAATTGTAGAACACGTAGACGTTTGCCCGTTGATTTTAAAACCGTTTGTGAAAAACGGCGGTATCGGTAAAATGCTGTTTCCCTACAACGAAGGGGTGTTGGTGGACGACAATGATTTGCGCGCGACTTGCCATTTGCAACATTTAGAACCCGAATACCCTTCGCAGGGTTCATTCGGCGTTTTTCCCAACATGGTATGTTCGCAGTTTTTAGCGTATCTGTTCGAAGGACATGGATTGTATATCGGCGCGCACGACGAACAACGCGGGCCGAAGGGCATCGATTATTACGCGGTGGACGGCGAGAAAAATATCAAGGTGGAAATCAGGCTGTATTCGGGTAAGGGATACGGGGAAGATTTTGCACCCGATTACGACGTGGTATACCGTTTCTTTGACGGGGAATGGCAGGACGGTGCGGATATTTACAAACAATGGTTTTATCAGCATTTGCCTGCGGGGTTGAAAAAGGTAAGGGACAATAACGACCTGCCCGATTGGTATTACGATTTCCCGTTGATTTTGACTTATCCCGTAAGAGGGTATCACGATATGGATGAAATGACGCCCAACGCGTTTTTCCCGTACGTCAATATTTTGCCTTACGTGGATAAATTTTCTCAAGCAACGGGCGTAAAAGTTATGGTGCTTTTGATGCACTGGGAGGGGACTGCGCCTTGGGCGCCCCCTTATGTGTGGCCCCCGTTCGGCGGTGAGGAAGAATTTGGTAAACTGTTCGACGCATTGAAAGAGAGGGGACATTTGCTTGGGGTATACTGTTCCGGTTTTTCGTTTACCGAACAAAGCAACGTTTTGCCTGCTTACGATTGTAAGGAACTGTTAAAGGACAAGGAAACCTTCAAGGCGTTTTGCACGGGGCGGGACGGAAAAGTGTTGCGCAGTAAAATTTGCGAAGGACAAAGAAGCGGTTACGACCTTTGTATGGCGTCCGACAAGGGTAAGGAAATTTTGGACGAGGCGTACGGACCTTTGTTCAAAAGACAGCTCGATTACGCGCAGATCCTTGACCAAAACCACGGCGGCGGGCAGTATTTTTGCTACTCGCGCGAGCATAACCATCCCCCTTGCGTAGGACCTTGGATGACGTTGGAAATGAAGAAATTGCTGGCTGGCTGGAACGAGCAGGCAGGCAAGACGCTGTTGGGTTGCGAATCGGCGGCAAGCGAACCGTTTATGCAAAATTTACTGTTTTCCGACAACCGTTTCGAATTGACGCATTTCCTTGGGAAAGCCGTACCTTTGTATGCGTATTTATATCATGAATTTTTACATAATTTTATGGGAAACCAAGTATGCGCTTTACTGCCTGCGGAGAGTTTCCTGTACCGCATAGCGTACTCGTTTGCGGCGGGGGATATGCCGACGCTTGTGTTGAGTCCTGCGGGATGCTTGCTTTCCGCTTGGGGGCAGCGCGATTTATCTGAAGTGCCCGTAGAGGAAGATGTGTTGGCGTTTATCAAAAATTTACGCAAATTCTATCTTGAAAACAAGGAAATCATGTGCTTGGGGAATATGATTAAACCCCTTGCCTATAAAACGGACGAAGTGACCTATCTCAACACCGCTTGCGGCCGTGCGTATACGACGGAACAAGTGGTGTCTACCGCCTATGCGTTAGATGGAGAAAAAATGCAAATTTTCGTCAACTTCAACAAAGAGGATAAAACGGTCGAATGGCAGGGCGAAACGTTTATCGTCGGCGCATTGTCCGTTTTAAAAAAGAAATTGTAATTTTAAGCAAATATTTGGACGTTGATTATAACAAGAGGTAATTTCATGGACAGAAAACAATGGTTCAAAGAAGCGAAATTCGGCATGATGATCCATTTCGGATTATATTCGTTGCTGGCAGGCGAATGGAAGGGGAAACGTATGAATATGATCGCGGAATGGGCGCAGTCCTGTTTCCAAATCCCCATCAAGGAATATGAAAAGTTGATGGATGCCTTCAATCCCGTCTTTTTCGACGCGGACGAATGGTGCGATTTGGCGGTTGCGGCGGGAATGAAATATATCGTCGTTACGACTAAGCACCACGAAGGTTTTGCGTTGTTTGATTCGAAAGTGGACGACTACAACGTGATGCACACGCCTTTTAAGCGGGATATTATTAAAGAATTATCCCTCGCGTGCAGGAAAAAAGGGTTGAAATTCGGTATTTATTATTCGCAGGAACTCGACTGGCACGAAGAACACGGCGGCGGGTATACGGAAACGTTTGAGACCAACCAGGGCAAGCCTTGGACAAATTTTTGGGACTTCCCCGACACGGTGAAAAATTTTGAAATTTGTTTCCGTAAGAAAACCATTCCGCAGGTGACGGAACTGTTGACGAATTACGGCGACATCGATCTGATTTGGTTCGATACGCCGCAGGATATCACGAAAGAGCAGTCGGTGGAACTGTACAATCTCGTCAAAAAATACCAGCCGAATTGTTTGATCAATTCCCGTATCGGCAACGGCATGGGGGATTACGGTTCGTCGGGGGACAACGAGACGGACGCGGACGGTAACGGGATGTTGTTCGAAGTGCCCGCCACCCTCAACGATACGTGGGGATATAAGGCGTATGACCAAAATTGGAAGGACGCGGAAACGGTTTTGAAGATCAAAAACGATTTGAACGGCAGAGGGATCAATTATCTTTTGAACGTGGGACCCGATCCGCTTGGAAGAATTCCCGCGCCGAGCGTAGATATTTTAAAATCATTGAAGAAATAAAAACGGACGTTAAACTCGTACCTGGGTGCGTGAAACGGAGGTATAAAGGATGCAAACGGTAAGGATTACGGTGATGAAAATGGTAAGGCACGACGATTTGATCACGCGTTACGAAAACCCGATCGAGCATGCTTGCGATATGCGTGTGGGGCAAACTTTCTTGTCGATAGACGGACAAAAACCGAAAGATATGTGCGACAGCGCGTGGGAGAGTATGTCCCCGTTTGTGCAAACGTTGGCAAACGGCGGCGGGAATTTTTACGACGGATGGATGAAGGATCCGTATTCCGCCATGATCTCCTGCAACGACGGCTTTCGTCCCGTCAGCTTTTTACTGGAACGTATAGAGGAATAAAAAAGAACCCGCCGATAAGCAATCGCTTATCGGCGGGTTTTTTCTATCGTAGTTATCGGTCTGCAAACGCCAAGCGGATACCCATGTCCTGAATGAGTTTGCAAGCGGACTTAACCCGATCGGGTTTATATTCGGCGGCGATATGCCCGTCGAACCCGACGGATAAACGCACGCCCGACTTTTTCACTACGTCTTGCTGCTGTTTGTTTTTGAAAAATTCCGACACGTATCCGTGCGATTTAAAACCGTGAATGCTGTCGTAATTGACGTTCATTTCCCAAAAGATGCCCGCCTCCGCCATTTTACGGAAATAGCGGTAGGGTTCTTCTCCGCGGCTTTCGATAAACGCAAACATATCGGTGTGCGCTACGCCTACGGGACAGCCGCAACGTTTTGCGTAGGCAAATAAATCGCCGCCCGTAATCGAGTTGGGATGATCGAGGTTTTCGATCAAAGCAAAATCGAAAAAGGACACGTCCGCGTTCGTCGGCAGGGTGTAGCTGTCCTTTGCCTTTAACGTGCAAATTTCAATACCGCACAAAATTTTGATTTTTTTGGAATACTTATCGCGGATCATATTCATGTGATCGTAGTAGCGATTTAAGGTCTTTCCGTAATCGGCGTTCAGTTTCGTGCCTTGATCCCAACAAAATTCCGTCCGCGCGCAACCGACGCCGTAGTTATGGTCGCAAATGCCAAGCTGTTGAATGCCGCCTGCGATCACCGTTTCCACCATTTTTTCGGGCTTGTCCTGCGAGCAGAAAGAATAATAGGTATGTGCATGCAAATCTTGTATCATACGTTTGCCTCAATCAATGTTTATTCGGGAATATTATAGTACATGTTTTTCAAAAAAGCAAGCAAATCGCAAAAATTTTATTTTGTCAGGCTCAATAAATCATCTTCACGCCGCCTACGTCCGTATCTTCGGGGGGAGGCGCGTCCGTTACGACCAAATCATAATCGGAAAGCGCCGCAAGCCGATAGGTGCCGTGCGCGGTAAATTTTGTGTGGTCGATAAGGAGTATTTTTTGCTTGCAACGTTTAAACGCCGCGCGCTTGATTTCCTTTTGATCGAGCGAGCGTTCGAACACTTCATTCCCGATGACCGCCGCGCAGGAGGAAATCATCAAATCAAATGCAAAATCTTCCAACTGTCTTGCCGTCCAACTGCCGGTAGCGGAGTTGGTGTTAAAATGCACGTTTCCGCCGAGCAAAATTAAATTGAGGTTGGGTTTTTTGGAAAGCTGGATCGCCGTTTGCAGGTTGTTCGTCACCACCGTTTTAAAGCTTAAATCCAACCGTTCGGCAAGGGCGAGGGCGGTGGAGGAACTGTCGATGAAAACTGATTTAAAAGTGGGAATGTGCGGCAACGCTTTCGTCGCCGCGCGTTCCTTTTCATTTGCGTTTTTTTCCATGCGGAAAAAGATGGAAATTTCCTCCGCGTTTTCAGGCAAAAGCGCGCCCCCGTGGCTGCGTTCGACAAGCCCCATGCTTTTCATTTCCGCAAGGTCGCGGCGAATGGTCGCCTCGCTTACGTAAAGCTCTTTCGCAAGCTCGTTTACGCCTGCCGTTTTGTTCTCTTTTAAGCGTTTTAATATCTCGTTTTGGCGTTCGGTTAAAGACATTTGTTTCTTTTTCCTATAAAATGATAATTTTTTGCGCATTTTTTGTTCATTTTTGCGCGTTTATGTTCATATTCTATCACAAAAAATTTTTTTTGTCAATCTTTCGAACATATATAGACAAGAAATAATTATTATGTTATAATAAAATGAACAAAAAAATAGGTGGAATTTGGCCTTTTTCATATTTTCACAAACGAACGAAAGTGAAAAAGGACGGAGAGAAAAATTCCGCTATCCCTATAAGGGATATCAATGCAAAAAAGGAAGGAAAAAGCATGAGATATTATTTGGCAATCGACATCGGCGCATCTTCGGGCAGACATATCGTTTCCCATCTTGAAAACGGCAAAATGATCACGGAGGAAATTTACCGTTTCCAAAACGGTCCCGAAACGCTGACGGCGTACGACGGCAAGGAACACCTTATGTGGACGCACGAACGTCTTTTCACGGAAATCCTCAACGGGTTGAAAAAGGCGAAGGAAATCGGCAAAGTACCTTATTCGGTCGGGATCGATACGTGGGGCGTTGATTATGCGTTGCTCGATGAAAATGACGAGGCGATCGGCGGGACGTACTGCTACCGCGATTCCCGTACGGAAGCGACGATCCCCGAGGTACACGGCGTCATTCCTTTTGAAACGCTGTTTGCAAAGACGGGTATTGCGTTTGCCTCCTTTAATACCGTTTATCAACTTCTGGACGACGTGAAGTCGGGCAGAATGGCAAAAGCGAAAAGCTTTTTGATGTTGCCCGATTATTTCCACTTCCGTTTGACGGGCGTGAAAAAGCAGGAATACTGCAACGCGACGACGACGGGTATGGTCAATGCAGAAACGCATACGTGGGATGAGGAAATCATCGAAAAGCTTGGGTACAAGAAAGAGCTGTTCGGGGAACTTGCACAGCCGGGAACGGTGGTTGGCGAATTTTCCGACGAAGTGGCGGCGATCGTAGGGTATAAGGCAAAGGTCGTTCTTCCCGCGACGCACGATACGGCAAGCGCAGTGCTTGCGGCGCCTTTGGAAGCGCAAACGCCGTATATTTCCAGCGG
>JAFUIT010000108.1 GCA_017468345.1 Clostridia bacterium | reverse complement strand
TATTTCGGCACGATGATGGAAAACGGAGAAATGACTTCGGACGAAGGGTTCGTCGGGGAAGTGGTAAAAGATATTTGCTATCGCAATTCCATCGAATACCTCAACATGAATAAATAACAAAAAGGACGGTCGTGACCGTCCTTTTTTAACCTCAAAATGGGGGAATATTCAAAAAAATCCGCCTGTGCCGCACTTCAACGAAGGGTGAACCCGCGTTTCGCAGGTGGGTGCCGCATCTGAACGCCTCGGACTTTCCGTAAAACAGACCTTGCCTATCGTCCCGAATGACCGCTCCCGAATATATAATGTGGATTCCGCATATACGCCGAACTCCGAACACCGCAGATCAACTATATTATACAACACCGCATTTTCGTTTGTCAACGGAATGAAGGCATTATTTCAAACTGTTCAACTGTTTTAAGAAGGGAAAAATTTCCGCCTCGAAATTCAACCCAAACCGCTTATCGGGTACTTCTTTGGAGGAGCGCCGAATGACGGCGGTGACGAACTCGGAGGCGAGCGCAATGGCGTCGGCTTCGTGTTTACCGCGCGCGAGAGCGCCGACGAACGCGGAGGCGAATACGTCGCCTGCTCCGCAGAAAAAGCCTTCCACGTTTTCGTGGGTGATCGAATAGGCGCAGCCGCTACGGTTGGTGAAATATACCGAAATTTCGCGGTTGTCCGTAATTCCCGTTACGATGGGGAAGGGGCAAAGTTTCGTTAAGCGTTCAAGCGCTTCGCTCGCAGTTTTTTTGGTCAACGGATAGGGCATGTCCGCAAGCAAGCACGCTTCCGTCATGTTGGGGAGGATATAATCCGCCTCACGGCAAAGTCCGCGCATCTTTTCCACAAACTCGTCGGTAAAGCCTGCGTATAAAGCGCCGCTGTCCCCCATAACGGGGTCGACCACAAATTTCCCGCCGTCCGCGAGAAACTCTTTTTTAACGGAAGAAACCAAATCGATTTGTTCCGTCGAGCCAAGGTAACCGCTGAGGATATAATCGAACTTCAACCCCAACGTTTTCCAGTGTTTAAGGATACCGCCGATGTCTTCGGTGAGGTCGCGGAAAGTATATCCCGTAAATCCGCCCGTATGCGTGGAGAGGATAGCCGTAGGTAAAACGTTACATTCGATACCGCAGGCGGAAATGATGGGCAAAGCCGCCGTCAAGGAACATTTACCCACGCAGGAAACGTCGTTGATTGCAAGTACGCGCATTTTTTGCCCTCCTTTTTAAAAGAAAATTTATAATTTTATTATAAATCCCTTGCTTTTTTTTGTCAATCGGATTAAAATAGTATCGTAATAAAAAAACGTAATTTTTTACAAAAAAGAGGTAAAACCATGTTTATCACCGGTGAAACGAAATCCAACGTAGTATCGTTTGCGGATTTCGAAAAGTACGAGAACCAAATCGTAACCATCAAAGGTACGATCCACAATATCCGTATGATGTCCGATTTTGCATTCGTCATCGTACGTACCGCGCGCGAAACCGTACAGTGCGTCTATGCGGAAAGCTTTTCCGATTATCGCATGAGCGAGGACGTAAAGGAAGAATGCGCGGCAAAGATCACGGGTAAAGTCGTTGCAGGGGAAACCAAGGACGGTTCTAAACGTTTCGAGTTGCAAATCCACAACATCGAACTCCTTTCCCACCCTGCGGAAATTCCCCCCGTCGTTATCACGAAAAAGCAGGTCAACTGCGATTTGTCGACCAAGCTCGATTACCGTCCCGTTACCTTGCGTAACCCCAAGGAACGCGCGATTTTTAAATTGCAGGAAGGCATTCAGCGCGGCTTCCGCGAATATTTAACGCAGGAAGGGTTCACCGAAATCCACTCGCCTAAGATCAACTTCGCGGGCGCAGAGGGCGGCACGAACGTATTTAAGCTCGACTATTTCGGCAAGCAGGTTTACCTTGCGCAATCCCCGCAGCTTTACAAGCAGGCGATGGTGGCGGTGTATGAAAGAGTGTTCGAAATCGCACCCGTTTTCCGTGCGGAACACCACGATACCAGCAGACATTTGAACGAATATATTTCCATGGACTTCGAAATGGGCTTTATCGACAGTTTCGAGGACATCATGCAGATGGAAACGGGCGTTTTGAAATATATCATGAACCTTTTGAAGACGGAATACAAAAACGAAGTGGATCTTCTCCACATTGAAATTCCCGAAATCAAAGAAATCCCCGTCCTCAAATTTATGGAGGCGAAGGAAATCATCATGAAGAAGTTTAAATATCAGCCCACGGATATGAAGGACTTTGACCCCGAAGAAGAACAAATTTTGGGCAAATATGCGAAAAAGCAGTTTAATTCGGACTTCATTTTCATCACCCATTATCCTTCGAAAAAGCGTCCTTTCTATACGATGGACGATCCTGAAGATCCCGAATACACCTTGTCTTTCGACCTTTTGTTCAGAGGGCTTGAAATCACGTCGGGCGGTCAGCGTGTACACGATTACGCGGCGCAGGTTGCAAAGATGGAAAAACTGGGTATGAACCCCGAAGAATTTGCTACCTATCTTATGCTCCATAAGTACGGCGCCCCTCCTCACGGCGGCTTGGGTTTGGGCTTGGAACGTTTGACAATGCACCTTTTGGGCGCGAAAAACGTGCGTGAAGCGACCATGTTCCCCCGCGACATCAACAGAGTTTCCCCGTAATCGAATATGTGGAACGGTAAGAAAAAAGCGGTCACCTTCAGTTTTGACGACGGCGTATTGCAGGACGTCAGGCTGGTAGGGATCTTGAATAAGTACGGTTTGAAGGGGACTTTTAATCTCAATTCCGGGCGGTTCGGTATGCCGAGTGCTTGGGAAGTGGACGGGAGATCGATTTGCCGCAATGTGCTGCAAGCGGACGTTTTGAAAACGCTGTATGAAGGGCACGAAGTTGCGGTGCATACCCTTCACCATTTACGGTTGCCCGAACAATCCGACGGAGAAGTGATCCGTCAAGTGGACGAGGACAGAAAAAACCTCGAACAACTTTTCGGATATCCCGTCATCGGTATGGCGTATCCCTGCGGCGGCGTGAACAACGACGAACGGGTTGCGGCGCTGATACAAGAACATACGCCCATTCGCTATTCGCGTACCATCACTTCCACGCATTCGTTCGGCTTGCAAAAGGATAAGCTTTTGCGTTTTGACCCGACCTTGCATTTCCTTGATGAAAAGACGGAGGAGATTGCGGAGAAATTCCTTGCGCTCGATACGGACGAGCCCCAGCTGTTGTATATTTGGGGACACAGTTACGAGTTGGATTTTGACGAGAGCCGTTGGACGCGTTTTGAAAAGCTGTGTCAAACACTTTCGGGCAAAGCGGATATTTTTTACGGCACGAATAGAGAAGTTTTATTATGAAAAAGACGATCAAAGTAGACGACCTTTGCTGTCAGCGCTGCGCCGATCAAATGGCAGTCAAGCTCGCGCTTGTCGACGGCGTGAGTGCGGCAAAGGGGAATTATAAAAAGGGACTTGTCTTTATCGAAGTGAAAGAAACGGTCACGGACGAGCAATTAAAGGCGGTTTTCGAGGGTACGGGCATGAAC
>JAFUIT010000107.1 GCA_017468345.1 Clostridia bacterium | reverse complement strand
TCACCGAAGTGACAAAAAGTAATCCCATCGGCGGTAAATTGAAAAATTACGTTTTTCCCACGCAACGCCCCTTGTTTGGGATCGTGCCAACTGTCAAAACCTTTGATTTTTACGCCTTTTACCGAATATTCCCCCGCGCTATCGATCGTTACGGGGCTACCGCCTACCGCGTTTAAATAATTATGATCAAAATGCCCGTGGCTTATCAATGCAATATCCGCCGATAAACCGTTTGGCAATTCATATCCCACGCGCGTATATGGATCGGTGATAACCTTTGTCCCGTTTTCCGTTTCCACACAAAAACAGGAGTGTCCCAAATAAGTAATTTTCATCTATTTCCTCAATCCTTGTATCTTCCCAACAAGCGAAGTTTTATCTTTTGTGTTTCGCCCGAAATGATCAAGTCGTAATGCATCGACAGCAACAGCGAGTTTTCCGTCGCCGCGTAATCGATTTTATGCGCGTACGTTTCAATGCCGCCCGACGATCCGCCAAGTCCGATCTCGCCAGTCGAAAACTCCCCACGGCGTAAGTTTAAACGCAAGGAATAATCCCCGATGCGCTCAACCGTCGCGCCTTCCCCTTGCAATAAGATGCGGACGGATGCATTCTCCTCACGATAGACCACGCTTACTTTGCCGACCGACAAATCCATTTCCCCGTCGCGTACGATGGAATTTTCCCGTCCGTCTGCAACCGTTGTAATTGTAAGCCTGCATGATTTCATAACATTATCCGCCATTTTTCGACCGTTTTCTTATATTATATCAAATATTGTACAAAATGTAAACTTTATTTTGATATTTTTGAAAAATAATACATTTTCCTTTTAATCGTTGCCGCGTTTGATCGTTTCGCGGATCAAACGCCCTTCTTTCAAAGCTTCGGATAATGCGTCTGCATCCTCGTTTTCAATCGCTTTTAAGTATATGTTCAAATGGTCGATCAGTCCTTTTAATTCCGTTTGAATACAGTCGCGGTTTGCCATATACAGCTGCGTCCACATTTTTTCGTCTACGCCCGCTATGCGCGTCATATCCTGAAAACTGCCGCCCGTAAAACCGTCGCAGCGGCGCACCTGAGCACTCTTAACGTCTGCATTCGATATGATATGCGCCAACTGTGAAGTGAGCGCGATTTTTGCGTCGTGCTCCTCTGCCGTACATTCCACAATCTTACCAAAGCGCATTGCGTTTGCGTATTCCTTGATCTCCGCCACGTCCTCCGCTTGCGTTTGTGTAGCGTGCGTAATAATCAAATTTGCGCCCTTGAATAAATCGGGTGAAGCCGAAGAAATGCCGGACGTTTCTTTGCCTGCCATTGGATGAATGCCAACGTAGCGATAATTGCGTTTTTTCGAATACACAAGTTTTTCCAAAACCCCTTTTACGCCGCATATATCCGTAACCAAAGCCCCGTCTTTAAAGGTTGTCTTGTCTAAATACTCCATCGTTGCTTGGGGCGGAACGGCGATAAACACTACGTCATATTGCGAAATATCCACGCCGCGCGCGCGGATATAACCTGCTTGTAACGCATAGGAAACAGACGCGTCGCTGCGACCGAACCCGTCCACCGTATAACCCGCTTTCGTCAACGCGGCACAAATAGAACCGCCGATAATACCCAAACCGATAACCGCTACTTTTTTCATTTTTTTCTCCTTTGTATAGGGATAGCATTATCATAACACATTCCGCAGTAAATTTCAAGCGTTGAGAAAAAATTTTCAAAAGAAAACGGGAAGAAACCGCCTTCTTCCCGCATTTTCTATTTTTGTTTTTGCGAAACGTATTTTTCCCGCGTGGCAATCCCCCCGCGAATATGCCGTTCGCTTAAATTCAGTTCCAAGACCTGCCGCGTTTTTTCATACAATTCAAAATCGATGTGTTTTAAACGTTCGGAAACGTCTTTATGTACCGTTGATTTACTGATAGAAAAATGCGCGGAACACGCCCGAACGGTACAACCCGTCGCTACGATATATTCCGCACATTTTATGGCTCTTTCTTCAATATATTCCCACAAAATCCCGACCTCCGTTAGATGACTACGGAATATAATATGTCGGTTTTTCGCAGTTTATAACTGATTTTATCCGCTTATTCCCCTTTTTTATAGGGCATCGGGATTACGTTTAATACCGAATCCTCCGCATAGCGGCTGATCTTCTTTGCCTTGGAGCTTTGCATCAAGATCGAGATGTCCTCGCTGGATAATTCGGAAACATTATGGTTCTTTTCTTCTACCGCAAGCATATAAGGTACGGTGACGTAAGATGCAGTCAGCACCGTTGCGCCCTCTTTCAAGCCGACGATCACAGAACCTTTCTTGTAACGTTTCGACGGTTCGATATGCGATACCAGTACTTTCTTAAACTTGCCTTCCGTCGTTGCGATAATCACTTCGCCTTCTTCATTGATCTGCGTCATTAAGATCACGCTGTCGCCGTCATGCAACATGATACCGCGAACGCCCGTTGCGATCCTGCCCTGCGTCGGGATATCGTCTTTTTTCGCATTCAAGCAAATACCGTCTTTCGTCACCATCAAAATGGTATCTTCTTCGTTGGTATCTTCTTCTACGCCGATGACTTCGTCGTCCTCGTTGAGTTTCACCGCTTGGAAACAATCCTTACGCTGTTCGTATTCTGCCCATTCGGTCTTTTTGATCATGCCCTTTTTGGTGAAGAACATCAAATTGCCGTAAGGCAAACGTTCGCCGACCGCAAACATGGATACGACTTTTTCACCCGTTTCCGCATCTTCGGAAAGTTCCTTTAACGTAAAGCCTTCATCCGTCAGCTTGCACTGCAAATCTTCGTCGGAAATATCGATCTTATGACAGTTACCGTAGTTGGTAAAGGCAAAAATGCGTTTATCCGTAACCGTTTGCAACAATTTACTTGCAATGAGTTGCGGTTTGAACTTCCCTTCTACGGGTTTCGTCAACGCATCGGTCGCTTTGCCGACAAGCACCTTAAACCGTTCGTCCGCCGTGTAAACGAGCGTACAACGAACGCCGGGCTTCTTCTCGCTTGCCGTCGCCAACAAGCCGTCCGCTTCTTCCCTTGTAAAGACAAGTTTCGATCTTCTCGGAGAAGGATATGCGTTTTTGATTTCGGTAATTTCTTCCTTGACCACCTGCAGCTGCAAATCCCCACTCTTGGAGATCGCCGTAAGGCGTTTGATGGTCTTTTTCAACTCTTTCAGCTCGTTTTCCAGCTTATAAATTTCAAGCTTGGTCAATCGTGCAAGTTTCAAATCGAGAATCGCTTGCGCTTGCTCTTTCGAGATTTCAAAGCGTTCCATCAATTTATTTCTTGCGTCCGCCGTGCTGTCGGATTTTTTGATAATCGCAATGACTTCATCGATATTTTGAACGGCGATGATCAAACCTTCCAAAATATGACAACGCGCCTGCGCTTGTTCTAATTCGAACAGCGTTCTGCGTTTGATGACTTTTTGTTGATATTTTACGTAATGGCGAATGACTTCCATCAAGCCCAGCTGCTGAGGTTTGCCGTCCGCGATTACGACCATATTGATACCGAAAGTGACTTCCAAATCGGTATATTTATACAAGCATTTCAAAATTGCGTCTACGTCCGCATCCTTTTTAATACGGATCAACGCACGCATACCCGTGCGGTCCGATTCGTCCGCAACGTAATCAAGCCCTGCCAGTTCTTCCTTCTTTTCTTCCCGCAAATCCACGATTTTACGAAGCAACTGCGCCTTGTTGACCTGATAAGGCAATTCGGTGATAATCAAATTCGTCTTGCCGTTGTCCGTCTTTTCCGCCGAAATCTTCGCGCGGAGAGTAATTTTGCCACGCCCCGTTTTATAAGCTTGGATCAATTCGTTTGCGATGATCAAGCCCCCCGTAGGGAAATCGGGCGACGGAATATATTCCATCATTTCTTCCAAGGAAATCGCGGGGTTGTCGATATATGCAACGACGCCGTTGATTACTTCTTCCAAATTGTGGGTGGGAATATTCGTTGCCAAGCCGACGGCAATACCCGACGCGCCGTTTACAAGCAAGTTGGGGAAACGCCCGGGCAATACGTCCGGTTCTTCCAAGCTGTCGTCAAAGTTGGGCGAGAAAGTAACCGTTTGCTTATCGATATCGCGCAAAAGTTCCAGTGCCAAAGGCTGCATTCTTGCTTCGGTATAACGCATAGCAGCCGCAGGGTCGCCGTCGACCGAACCGTAGTTGCCGTGTCCGTCAATCAGCGTTCTGCCCATGTTGAAATCCTGCGCCATACGCACCATCGCATCGTAAACCAAACTGTCGCCGTGGGGATGGTATTTACCCATGCAGTCGCCGACGATACGCGCACTCTTTTTATGCGGTTTATCGGGCGTTAAACCCATTTCTTTCATCGTATAAAGAATACGTCTTTGTACGGGTTTTAAACCGTCTTCAACGCGGGGTAAAGCACGGTCAAGGATAACAAATTCCGCATACGGCAACATGGACGAATGCAAAACTTGTTCGAGGGGTTCAACAAATAATTGACCTTGCGGTTCAATCATTTCAGGCTCGTTTTTCTTTCTTGCCATCTTAATCCTCCTCCTTCTTTTCCGTCTGTTTACGTCTTTCTATGAAACCGTCGCGCTTATCGAAGTTTGCATATTTTGCAAGGAATTCCTTTCTGCCGTCTACTTTGTCGCCCATAAGAGTCGTAATCATGCGTTCCGCCTTCGCCGCGTCCTCTACCGTAACTTGAATAAGATTACGCGTTGCGGGGTTCATAGTCGTTTCCCACAGCTGATCGGCGTTCATTTCACCAAGCCCTTTATAACGCTGTAATTGACAGCCCTTGCCGAGTTTTTCGATTTTTTCGTCCAACTCCTTATCGTCATACGCGTATTCGACCTTATCCCCTTTATACACTTTATACAAAGGCGGCATACCGATATATACGTGCCCCGCGTTTACAAGAGGACGCATATAACGGAAGAAGAAGGTCAGCAAAATACAACGAATGTGCATACCGTCTTGGTCGGCATCCGAAAGAATGATGACTTTGTGATAATTGATTTTATCCAGTTTGAAATCGGGATCGATGCCCGCGCCGATCGCGCTGATCATCGTGCGGATTTCTTCGTTTTCAAGAATTTGAGAAAGCTTTTTCTTTTCTACGTTCAACGGCTTACCGCGCAAAGGTAAAATAGACTGGAACTGTCTTACGCGCGCCTGCTTTGCCGTACCGCCTGCCGAATCCCCCTCAACGATGAACATTTCGTTGAGTTCAGGTTTTCTGCCCGAACAAGCGGCAAGTTTGCCGATCAAAGTCAACCCGTCGATGCTGTTTTTCGCACGCGCGTTGTCCTTTGCCGTTTTCGCCGCAATACGCGATTTCGCCGCACCTTGCGCCTTTTTGATGATTTCTTCCATGGTCTTTTTATAACCGCGGATATTTTTAAATTCGTTAAAGCCTTCGATAACCGTCGCTTCTACCGCAGGACGGGCTTCCGTATTGCCGAGCTTGGTTTTCGTCTGCCCCTCAAACTGTACGTTTGCCATCTTAATGGACAATACGACCGCCAAACCTTCGCTGAAATCGTCCCCCTGGAAGTTCGCGTCTTTATCTTTTAAGAAACCGTTGCTTCTTGCATATTCGTTCAAAACTCTTGTCAATCCCGAACGGAAACCGATTTCGTGATAACCGCCTTCGGGCGTGGGAATATTGTTGACGAACGAAAACATACTCTCGCGGTATTCGCCCGTGTGCTGAATGGAAAATTCGACCTGAATATCGTTTTTTGTCGCTTTGTAATAAATGGGCTGAGCATACAACTTTCTCTTGCCTTCGTTTAAGCTCTTTACATAGTCGGAAATACCGCCGTCATACTTAAACGTAACGCGGTACGGTTCGCTTTCAAGCGCAAGCTCGTCCAACTCGCCAAACAACGACTGCTGACCTTCGGTAAAAGTAGGTTCTTCCTCGATTTCTACCGTGTTTTCAGCGCCTTCTTCCCCATCTTGCTCCGTTTCTTCTTCCGAATAGAACATACGCGCGCGCTTTGCTTCCGCCATCGTGATACGCTCGTCGATCAAAACGATCTCCACGCCGCGGTTTAAAAATGCCAACTGGCGAAGGCGTTCTTCTACCGTATCTAAATCAAAATTCAACTCGGAAAATACTTCCGCATCCGGTTTAAAACGAATCAACGTACCCTTGCGGTTCGTCGTAATGCCCGTATCTTCCAAAGGTCCGTCAGGCAAACCAGATTCCACCTTCTTTTTGCGTGCGTTGAATTTGGAATGGAAGCTCATTTTATAAATGTGCTTATTGCGGCATACTTCTACCGTCAACCATTCGGAAAGCGCATTGGTAACGGACGCGCCTACGCCGTGCAAGCCGCCCGAATATTCATAATTCCCCTGCCCGAATTTACCGCCTGCGTGCAATTTCGTGAAAACAAGCTGAACACCCGAAACTTTTTCTTTCGGGTGTATATCGGTGGGAATACCTCTGCCGTTATCCTCAACGGACGCACTGCCGTCGGCGTGCAGAGTAACTTTGATTCTGTTTGCATATCCGTTCGCCGCTTCGTCGACTGCGTTGTCTACGATTTCCCAAAGGATGTGATGCAACCCTTTGATGCCCGTCGACCCGATATACATACCGGGACGCATACGAACGGCGTCAAGTCCTTCCAATACCTCAAGATTTTTGGCGCTGTATTCGTCATTTGTCTTGATGTCTTTCTTTTTCTTTTCTGCCATCTTTTCCTCAACTGTTTCCTATTACGGCAAAATGTTTTTACAAAAAGAAAAAATTTTTCGCCATAATATGCCATTTTGTGTTTATTATAACACTTTTTTTTCAATTTTTCAAATGTTTTGATGGAAAATTTTCCACTTATCCACATTTTTTTGTGGAAAACTCCTATTCTCTATACAATTATTCAATAACCGCCAACTGATTTAAAGCGCGGGTATACGCGATGTATTTTTCGCTGTCCGACATTCCTTTCGTTACCACGACGACGGAGGTAAATTCCAGTCCCTTGCTCTCGTACACGGTCATCACGTTGATTTTCGAGCGGGAAACTTTGCCTTTGGCTTGTACGTCGTTGTACGTTTTTCTTAAATAGTTCTCTTTTTCCGACGCCGCGCAAATGACCGCTTTCAAACCCTTTTTCTCTTTAAAGAATGCGCTTATCCCACGCGGATTGATTTTTTCTACTTCGGGACCGTCGTAACCGATCGATTGCATATCGATCCCCAAATCGTTAGCCACAAAAGATACGATTTGATTGGTGTTGCGATAATTTTGGTTTAATTCGTACACGGAAAAATCGGAAAATTCTTTATTCCAGTCCTTTATACC
>JAFUIT010000106.1 GCA_017468345.1 Clostridia bacterium | reverse complement strand
CTCTCCTATATGTATTGTAAAATCAATATTATTCAGCGTCTATATCGTTTCAAAACGAATCTACCTTAAAAAACGAAAGAAAAGACACTAAGACTGCCTCCAAGCTCAGCTTGGTTAGCCGCCGATTTGACACTTTAACCCGCTTTCTTCCGCAACGGACAAAAGATACTCCATCTTCTCCTGCGGCGGGGGTAAAATTTCCTTCAGAGCATAATTTCTACCCAAGCCCGTGTACTTATCCGAGCCCAAACGGTGATAAGGCAACAAGTGATGTTCCTTCACACCAGACAAAGTCGCCGCAAACTTCGATATCGCGCGGATCTCCTCCGCTGTATCGTTAAACCCGGGTACAACGGGTGTACGAATAACCAGTTCCACGCCGCTTTGCGCCAAACGCTTTGCATTTTCCAAAATCCGTTCGTTGGGCGCGCCCGTATACTCTTTATGCTTTACCGAATCCATGTGTTTGATATCCATCAGGTACAAATCCAAATACGGCAAGATCTTTTCTATGTTTTCATAGGGCGCGTTTGCCGTGGATTCGACCGCGGTATGCAAGCCGTTTTCCTGACAAGCACGCAACAAATCCCGCGCAAAATCGGGCTGACCGAGAATTTCTCCGCCCGACAAAGTGATACCGCCGCCGCTTCTTCTGTAATACGTACGATCGGCAAGCAGTTCGGGTAAAATTTCCGCCACCGTCACGTCCCTGCCCACGATCTTGTCCTTACCGTTTTCGATCATGTGCTGAATTTCATACGACTGGGATTCGGGATTGCAACACCAAGCGCAACGCATAAAACAGCCCTTAAAGAACACGATCGTACGGATCCCCGGGCCGTCGTGAATCGAAAAGCGCTGGATATTAAATATTCTGCCTTTGGTGTCGTAAATACTCATAACTTTTTACTGTATATCTTCTATTTATTCGGGCTTGTATGCAATCGAAAGAAAGGCAAGCCCGATTTTTACTTTAGAAACCCTGTTCGGTACGATTGATAATGTCGTCCTGCAACGATCTGGACAAGGTCGTGAACAACGCGCTGTAACCTGCAACGCGAACCACCAACGTCTTGTATTTTTCGGGGTTCTTTTGCGCGTCGATCAACGTTTCACGCGTGACGACGTTGAATTGCATATGCATACCCTTTTGATCGAAATAAGAACGAATGAGCGAAGTGAATTTCATCAATCCACTCATACCTGCCAGCGCCGAAGGATGGAATTTTTGGTTCAACAACGTACCGTTGGAGGCTACGTCCTGCTCAAGTCTTGCGACCGAGTTCGCCGTCGCCGTAGGTCCTTTCACGTCTCTGCCCGACGCGGGACCGATACCGTCCGCCACGGGAGTAAACGCCAAACGCCCGTCGGGAGTCGCGCCCGTTTGCGCGCCCAAAGGCACGTTTGCGGATACGGGATAAAGCCCTGCCTGGAATACGCCGCCGCGGGGATTTTTGTATTTTTCCACTTCTTTGGTGTACGAATTTGCCACCGCGCGCGCCATCATGTCCGCGTTGAAATCGTCATTGCCGTATTTGGGACAAGTTTCGTCGATCAAGCGTTTGATCTCCTGATATCTTGCCTTTTTATCCGCAGGGATCGCGCTTGCGGTCGTTACTTCATGGTAAATCGCACGGATCACGTTTTCCGTCACACCGATACCTTCTTCCGCCAAACTGCACGCCACTTCCTGCGTAACGCGTTCCGCCGCTTTGCCCGTCAAACCGTAACCGAAGTTCGCCTGCATCGCTTCGCGCATTTCCGCCAAAGTCACACTGCCGTCCTCAAAGCACAATTTCTTGATCGCCAAAAGCGCGTCCGCGTTGTTTGCGATACCAAAGCCCTGAGGACCGGTAAAGTTATAGATCGCGCCGCCTTCCTGCAAGGATTTGCCGCGGCCGATACAATCGTCTACCATACACGACTGGAAGGGCAACGGACAACGGGTTGCATGCGCCACGTCGATCGCATTGTTTGCATTGACAAGTAATTTAATGAAGTAATTTTGTTGAGTCTTGTACGCCTCGAAAACTTCTTCAAACGTCGTCATCTTGGCAACGTCCCCCGTTTCGGGTCCGATTTGTACGCCCTTATCCACACCGTTGGAGAACACAAGTTCCAACGGGCGGCACATATTGAAGAACGCCGCGTCATGCCAGCCGTCCGTTTTCGCACCCTTTTGAGGTTCTACGCAACCGATGATACAGTAATCGCGTGCGTCTTCCAACGTCAGCCCTCTTGCCATGATGGAAGGAATGATGACTTCGTCGTTATAGTACGCAGGCAAGCCCGTACCCAAACGGGTCAGCGCGCCTGCTTTGATCATGAAGGAATCGGGCGTGCCGTTCCATACGCGTACAGAGATGGAAGGTTGGGGCAGAGGCACGTGCATCGCCGCCTCCAAACACATATACGAAAGGTCGTTCGTCGCGTCCATGCCATGGACGTTTTGTCCGCCGACGATCAAATTTTGGAACATACCGTAGCCGGCAAAACCGTCCGCGGAAACCGCATCGCGCACCTTGTTGATGTCGTTGAGTTTCACCCAAATACAGTCGATCAATTCCTGCGCCTGTTCCAAGGTGATCTTCCCTTCGTCGATATCCTTTTTATAGTAAGGATACATATACTGGTCGAAACGGCCGGGCGAAATGGAGTGCCCGCTTGATTCCACCTGAAGAAGGAGCTGTACAAACCAGAAGGATTGACAAGCTTCGTGGAAGTTGCTTGCAGGGAATTCGGGTACGTGCATACAGTTGGTCGCAATTTTGTTCAATTCTTCCTTGCGCGTTTCGTCCTTTTCCTTTTTCGCCATTTCACGGGCAAGTACCGCATATCTGCGCGCGTACTCGACCACCGCCTCGCACGATTCGATCACGGCGGAAAGGAAGTTGTATCTTTGCACGTATTCGGGATCGCTGACGTCCAGTTTATCCCTTGCCGACTGCGCTTCCGCCATGATACCGCGGTAGCCCTTTTTCAGCACTTTTTCATAATTGACGTTGACGTGCCCGATACCGTTATAGAAATAGTTACCGGGCGTAAACATACCGTGTACGGTAAACGCCTCGAACGCAGCGGGCGCCATGTTCGATTTTGCAAGATCGCTGCACGTTTTTCCCTTCCAGTAAGGGTACGCGCCGCGGAGTTCTTCCTTCGTCTTTTCACTGATATAGAAGGGGTCTGCGTCACGGGTCGCTACGGTGTCGAATTCCGCTTCCAACCATTCGTAGGAATATTCGGGGAATACCTGACAGCCGCGAGGCGCAACCGTTGCGCTGCCCACGATCAGTTCGTTATCGCGGATTACGATGGGAATATTACGCAAAATATGCGCAAACGCCCCGCTTCTTCTCAAAATAACGGGCAGGTTTTCGGTCGATTTATAGCTTTCCGTTACCAACAAACCGCGCGCCGATTCGATTTCAGGCATTTTTTCATATAACGCATTGACCAATTTGTCGATTCTTGCACTCTTTTCTATTACAAATTTAATATTTTCCATAGTCATTACACCCTACCGTGTATTTGCCTAACGGCATAAATTGCAAAGGAACCCGCCTTTGCTTTTTAGATTATAACTGATTCCAAAGGTCGGCGTGAGGCGCCGCGATGATGGCGTTGGAGGAAAGCTGACCGCTTTGTTTTGCATAAGCGGAACCCGCTTCCACAGCCGCCGTTACGTCGCCCACTTCGCCCGTCAGCATGATGACGCCCTTGCCGCCCATACCGCGGGATACGCGAAGGTCGAAAATTTCCACACGCGCCGTCTTCACCGCGATATCCGCCGCCTTGATCGTCGTCGCCGCCGAATAGGTTTCGATCAACCCAAGCGAGCCTTTCCGCGCCGAAGTCTGCGTGCCGAACAACGCCTTGATGACTTGTTCGTCGATGCGCCCCATCACGGAAGAATCGATAACGTAGTTATCGAATTTCGCCAAAACGTGGCTGACTGCCGCCGTTACGTTGGAGATAGAACCCGTCAAAATAATTTCGTATTTGCCTGGGCAGGAAGGATGTGCGGAAACAAGGTCTACG
>JAFUIT010000105.1 GCA_017468345.1 Clostridia bacterium | reverse complement strand
TGTCCGGTGCAAGCGCGCCTTTCGTAACTTTCCAGCCGTAATTGCTCGCGGGCGCGGCAAAATCCGCCCCGTCCATGGTGTCCGTGAAATCGTATTTAAGCGCCGACGCGTCCTCTGCTTTCGCTTTTTTCAGCAAAGGTTGGGACAGCGCCGCCCCCGTAGCCGTGCAAGCTACGGAAAGCGATGCCAAGAAAATAAGCAACTGTTTTTTCATCATTTTCCCTCCGTCAAAGGATACTTTTTATTGTTGAATAGATATTCTATCGATTATTTCGCCAAGAATGCGTTAAGCTGTTGCTGTTTTGCCGAAATGATCTGGCTGACGTAAGGCGCCATTGCCTGATTCATTTCCGCGATGATTTGATCGTTGTTCTTGTTGTTGCTGAACGAACCGTCGAGGAACATATCGATATAATCCTGCGCTACGAGATATGCGCTGTCAAGCGCGCCTTCCAAATCACGGTCGGGAACGAATGCGAAACCGTATGCGGGCGAATATACCGCGCCGCTGTTGATCGCTTTCACTTCTTCTACCCAAGTTTCCGAATAACCGCGCTTTCTGTATGCGTTAAATTCGGTACCGTACGCCCAGTCAGCCATGGGCTTATATTTGCTGGTCTTAATGTAGTTTACGTACTGATATTCTTTATCGTTTTCATCGTAAGCCGTCTTCCACTGATATTCAAGACCTTCTTCACCGATTGCAAGCAAGTTGAACAATTCCTTGTCCGTATGCAAAAGATTGATGAATTTCAAGCACTTGTCAACTTTCGTACTTCTTACGTTGATTGCCGTCATGGAAGAAGTTACGTTTGCCGTGGACATCAAAGGTTCGCCGAACTGGAACTGTACGAAGTCTCTGCCGATACTGTTATACAAAGCCGCGTCGGAAACGTACGGATAATACGTACCCGTCAAACGAACGCGTTGGTTGGAAGTTACGGGCAAACGGTCTTGATCTTCCGCGATCCAGCCTTCTTCGTGCATTTCACGGCAGAAGTCTGCAAATTCTTTAAAGTACTTCGATTCGAACTGGTTGATGACCTGCGTCTTACCGTCTACCGCTTCGATCACGCCGGGATAGTAAGAGTTTGCACCCAAAGCGTCCAAGCCGTGGCTTTGCATAATAAATTCATCCCAACCGTTACCCAAAATCAAGGTCGTGGAGGGAACTTTGCCTTCCGGCGAAATCACGGGATCCGCTTCGATATATTCCATCGCTTTGCGGATAACGTCACGGTACGTCCAGCCGTTGGTATCGATCTGTTCCTGCGTAAGACCCAAGCCTTCTACAACCTCTTTATCGATTGCAACGCCCGTGCTGCGCGCAAACAGCTGTTCGTTGATAACGCCGTAAATTTTGCCGTCTACCTTTGCCGCTTCCCATACCTTTGCATCCAACGAATTGTATACGTCGGGCGCATATTGAGGCAACGCCTCCGTAATGTCCGCAAACACGCCGTCTGCCGCCGCGGACGAATAGGTCATACCCGACAAAAGCGAACCGGAATAGCACATATCGAAATCTTCACCCGTTGCGATCTTCATCGAAAGCTTGTTTGCATAATCGGTATAACCGTAAGGTTCGAAATCTACGTGGAAACCGAGTTTTTCATAAACGATGGAATCCACTTTACTGTAAATACGGTGCGCGTCGTCCAACGAACCGCCGCCCGTGTATACGATGTAACGAATGGTATCTTCGTCGCCTTCGTCGCCGCCAAAGCAAGACGCTACGCTGAAAGCCGTCGTCATAAGCAAAACTGCCGCCGTCAATTTAGTTACAAATTTTTTCATTTTATTATCCTCCAATGATTTACCATTTTTTTATTTCGTAATAATGTTTGGGCATTAACCCTTCACCGCGCCGACCGTCATGCCCTTTACGATGTATTTCTGCAAGTACAGGAATACGAACATGATCGGCAACGTACCGATGATACAGGTCGCCATGATGACCGAGTTGATGTTCTGGTTTTCCCCCATCAAGCCCGCGTTTTCATACCAGCTCTTTGCCTGCACTTCCAGTTTCGCCATCAAGTACTGTACCGTGTACAAATCGGTGTTAAACTGGTCTATGTAGAGGAAGGGCGTTCCCCAGTCGTTCCAGTAGCTAAGCGCCATCAAAACGGAACAGGTCGCAAGCGCCGGCATCGAAAGGGGCATCGTGATCGTTAAAAATTCACGGAAAACCGAACAGCCGTCGATCTTTGCGCTTTCTCCGATTTCGCGAGGAATATCGCTGAAGAATGTTCTCAGCAAAATAATGTTGAACGTCGTACCGATTTGAGGAATGATCAATACCCAAATGGTATCTTTCCAATCCAAGAACTGCGTGATCAAGATGTACGTAGGCACCAAACCGGGCGAGAACAGCATCGTAATGAGCAACAAAGGCGTGATCCAATGCTTATACGCAAAGTCGTATTTCGACAAAGGGAATGCGATCATTGCGCTGAAAAACAAGTTCAATATCGTCCCCGCACCCGTTACGATGATACTGTTTAAATAGGAGCGGAGCAACAAACCGCCCGATTCGAAAACGAACTTGTACGCGTCCATCGTTACCTTTTTCGGGAACAGTGTATAACCGTATTCGGATAAGGTCGCGTCGCTGGAAAAGGATGCCGACACCATGATACAAAGAGGCAATAAACAGTACAGCGAAAACAGCACCATCCACAGGCAGTTAAGGACGTCAAAGCGGGTGATTTTTATTCTCTTACGAGTTTTCAAAACTTCTTCCACAATAACCTCCTTAAATAAACGCCGATTCTTCATCGAGTTTCTTAACGATCCAGTTGGTAGCCAACATGATCACCATACCTACGATGGACTGAATCAAACCGATTGCCGTCGCCTTCGAGTAGTCCGTCTTAATTCTCGGGTCGTTTACCAAGCGGTAAATACGAACGTCGAGCACTTCGACCGATTTCTTCAGCTCCAGCGCGCTGTTGCCTTCAAATTTCGGCAAGAACCAGAACATACCGAAGTCGGATTTTACAATACCGCCCATCGACATGATCAACTGGATCGCCACGATCTTTCTCAAATGCGGAACTTCGATATACCACATTCGCTGCAATCGGGTCGCCCCATCCAATTCCGCCGCCTCCATAATGCCTGTATCCAAGCTTTGCAGAGCCGCGTAATCGAGAATGACCGAATACCCTTGCCCTTTCCACATATTCCATAAAAACAGGATCAAGGGCCACAGTCCCGTACTGGACGCCGCATAGAAATCGATCGGCTCCATGCCTAAATGCCCAAGTACGGTATTGATCAAGCCGTTTGACTCCATGATCCCCCAGCTTGCATACTGCGCCACCGACCAAGAAATCAAATACGGGATAAACCAAATCGTTTGGAATACTTTGGTCGTAGTTCTACTGTGCATTTCATTCATGAACAACGCCATGATCGCCGTCAAAGGCGTACCGATAAAGATGAACATCAAGTTCAGCCCCACCGTATTGCCTACGATATCCCAAATTTCGCCGCTCGTAAAGAAGTACTCGAAATTCTCAAACCATACCCACGTGTTTTGTTTGCCGAACAGCGGAGGAAATTTATAATCCTGAAACGCCATGACAAACCAAAGCATCGGTACGATCGAGAAAATGACCGTCTTGATCACGATGGGCAAGCACATCATCAAATAACTCGAATTGCGGTAAAGCTTGTTCAGCTTTTTCCGCATTTTTGCATTTCGAATCGTTTGAAGGTTGGGGCTTTGCACCTCTGATTCTACTCCTTTTTCTTCTGCTAATTCACTCATTTTGTGCCCTCACAATTTTTATTCCGTTAAATAATCGCTATTTCCGCGATCGAGAATACGCCGTCCGTCTTTTCGATACGAAAACCGGTAAATACCGTATTGCCGTGCCCAAGCGCCGCCATATTCAACGTCAGCATACCGAAATTGCCATACGCCTGATTTTCGCCGCTTTCATACAACGTAACTTCACCTGCGCCCGTCAATCCGATCACGCGGATATTCTTTCTGTATTCCGCGTCCTCCTCATTCGTTTCCATACGGTCGTAAAGGATCACGTTTTCCACTGTGCTTGCAGTTGCTAAAGCAACCTCAATCCAAGGCGTCGCATCCGTCGATTCCGCTTCCCAAGAGGTATAATACAATCCGTCCGTCAAATACGCGTACGTACTTTCGCCCGAACTGCCTGTTACTTCATCGATTTCCTGCTTTGTTACGTCTAACTTCGTATACCAAGTGCTGACGTTTTCAACGTCGATATATCCGTCAAAACGGGCAAGATCCGCCGCCACGTCCACGTTCATCGCCGTGTACAAACGGTTCGAGTTCCCCACTTGTACGGTTGCGGAGCAACCTGCATAACCGCTTGTCGTAAAGGTAATCGCGCCGTCCGACCAAGCCGTTACGTCGCTTGCGGAAACCGTTTCGCCGTTGACCGTCAAACTGCCGTCGTAGCTTTCACCAAATCCCGCGCCGTATACGGTCAGCGTATCTTCGTCTACCATGTGCGCGCCGAACAGGATCGTTTCGGATGGAATCAAGGCAAAGCCGCTTGCACCTGCGCCCGCTACGTCCGCCGCCGTTACGCCGTTGGACATTTGAATACTCAATTCACTGCCCGTCTTACCGTCGATCGTGAAATAGTACGCGTCATGCGCCGCATTGTTCGGTACGTTGACTACGTTACAGAACTCATATTTCTGATTTTCGATATCGTCCGCAATATAGTTGTTTTCAACGGTCACTTTTGTATTTTCGCTATCGCTGCCTGCCGCGGTATCAAGATAAATGCCCGCGTTCGCCCACCAATACTCTTCGGTTTGATCGTTGTCGCGAATATCCGCAGGATACTTATACGCGCCGTTATAAACGTTGGCGATATAGTTACCGCTGACCAACGTATTTCGTTGTCCGCCGACAAGATAGATCGCGCCGCCGTCGTTTAAGAAAGACATAACGTTGGTGATACGGTTGTCGGTGATTTCGTTGTTTTCAAGATATGCCCCTACGGTGAGGTATTCCCAACCCCAACCGAGACTGATACCCGTATACGCTACGTTGTTGATCGTATTTTGATCGATCTTGCTGTTTGCCGCATACGTGTATACGACCGCGCAACTGCCGTATTCCTGCCAACCGATTTCCGTGAAGTAATTGTTCACGGTATCGATCTTGCTGTTGATCACGGCGTTGTCTGCATTGTAAGCGTCCATCATCACGTTTGCATCCGTATCCAGCGTTCCGACCAAAATGCCGTTGCCGCCGACCGTACGGAACAGATTGTTCTCAATCGTAACCTTGGTCGCACCCTGTAAGAAATCCAACGCGCCGCCGCCCATACACGCAAATACGTTACCCGTAAAGGTAATGCCGTCTACAAATTCCGCCTCGATCGCCGCAAACGTTCTACCGTTTTCCATGCCACCGATATTTGTATAAGCAAATGCGTCGTTTCGGTTTGCCTGACCGCCGATCTTGCCGTCTATGATCCCGTTCTTGGTGTACATGAAATTCACGCCGTCAAAAGTAACGTTCGAAACTTTTGCTCCCGATTCGCCCGTCATAGTCACAAGCGTTTGCGTCACGGGAATACGAACGGTCGTATTCGTCAACGTCTCGCCGTCGTAAGGAAGATAGTAAATCTTCTTCGCCGTTTCATCGTAGAACCATTCCCCGCGCGCGTTCAAAAACGCCTTAGAATTTTCAAAATGATAGGAAGTACGGGGAGAAATCGCCAAATTACGCGTAAATATGATATTATCCACGTCATACAACCGAATGTCCGTCAACTCCAGACCCGTATCGAGCGTTTTCTCCGTTACGCCTGCGACGCGTACGTACGATTCTGCCCATTGAACGCTGGGAACGAGCACGCTATCCACCAAATCGGATGCGGTAAACCCGTTGATATCGTCGCTGAATACGGACAGCGTACGCAAAGTTTCATCTGCATTGAACAAACGGAGTTCCTGCCCTGCGTCGGGATATCTTGCACGCACGCCGTACGTATCGTTGATATACAGCTGATTGATTTTTTCGCCGTAAGGGATTTCCCACACTCTGCCAAGCGTTGCGTCCGTTTTTTCTACGATACTGTTTTTATCGACCACGGTCGCGCCGCTCAGCGTCGCGCCGTTTCTATGTAAACTTTTTACCGTTACGTTACTGCCAAGCGCTACCGTTTGAGAAACGGAATATTCGCCGTCGCACAAAAGGATCAGCGCGTCGTCGCTTTCCTTGGTAAGTTCGACTGCTCTTTCAAACGTAGCGACCGCTTTCGTCAGCGTCGAGCCGTCGTTTTCGTCGCTCCCCGAAAGGGAAACGTACACTGCGTTGCCCGCAAGGAAACTGTACAAAATATTGCGTTGCGCTTCCGTATACGGGCTGTAATCCCCGTCCTCCGTCAGGTAAGGATATAATTCCTCGCCCTCCTCGACCAAAGTCAAGTTTCGATCATAATACGCATTTTGCGCAACTTCTTTCACCGCACGGGAAATACCGTTGGTATAGAAAGCAAGTTCGTACCCGTCGAAATAAGTAATCTTGATATACCCTCTCGACGCGAATTGCCATTCGTAATGGTTCGTCTTCACTTCGGCGATGACGCCGTTGTATACGTAATACCCGTCTACCGCTTTTCCCACCTTATTGACGATATTCAAATGGGTATATTCATTGTTGTAGTACAGCTTGGAATAATCGGAGCCGTCTACTACGTCCTCCGCCTTTGCAATCAAAGTACCGATTTGCGCAACCCCTAACGATTGTAAATAAGCATACGCGGTTTCGTCTAATTTGGAAGTAAAGCGCATACCCGTGGGCGCATCCAAACGGATAGAAGCCCCGTCCGTCATCGTAAAATCGATATACATCGCGATCAACTCGGCGTTTTCTTCCACCGAAATCTCGTTGGTCGCACGGTACACTCTGCCGTTGTAAACGTAACCGATACACTGTTTCGTACCTTCATTTCCGCGTTCGGGAAGTGTATAATACCCCGTCGTATTCACGCTTTCCAACGTTTCTCCCGCGATATCCTTTACCGTCAAGGTATAAGCGGCAATTTCCGAAACGGAGAAATTGTCCACGTAAGTGTCCGTAGCCCCCGCCTGCATCAGCAAATACGCCGCGTCCGCGGGTACTGCGGTATTCAATGCGTAACGGTAGGAAATGCCGTCCACTGCAATGGAAATATATCCGTCGATCACGGTGATCCTCACCGTATGCACGTTTCCGTCGATCAAATTCACACCGACGTCTGCAAGCCAAGCGTTGCGCCCGAACTGTGAACCAAGCCACAACGTGTCGCCAAAGGCAAAACTCTTACCCGCGCCCACTTCATTGATCGTGATATCGGCAAAGAACCCGATATGGAACGCTCCCGTCAAACATACGTCAAAACGCACGTCCCAGTTTTTTGTCAAGTCCATCTTATATGCGGACTGCACGGTCGAATCCACGCCGCAAGGGAAGTATTTGCCCTCGTTTGCCGTCCAACCGTTGTTGTAGAAAGGAGTAAAAACTTTGGAGGATACGCTTTCCGTAAAATCGAGGGAAAGTTCGCCCAGCATCGTTTCCGTCTCGCTGACGATCAAGTTATCGATATAGCTTTCCGTACCGACTGCGCGGAAGAAAAGGTATGCCGCGTCCGAAGGTACGTCCGCCGTAATATCCAACTGAATGCCGTCCAACGCATACGAAACTTTGCCGCCGCTGACCGTCATCAGCAGGTTGTGTACTTTTCCGTCCATAACGTTCGTCGTCAAACCGCCGAGATACGTTCCGCCGCAATCGACGTACGTATCCACGCCGATGGTCGTTCCGCCCGTATAGGGCAAATGGATAAACAATCCGTTCCCCCACATATTTTCCGCCGACATGTCCAAGAAACCGATTTCAAACGTTTCCGCCGTCGAGTAGAAGTCCACGGAAATGTACTTCGTCCCCGTCATATCGATCGGCAATGCCGTACGTACCGAAGAAGCGTTGTTGCGCGCCCCTGCCTGTGCAGGCGCGTATTTCCCGTCGGAAACCGTCCAACCGTCTAACGCGAGCGCCGTAAACACGTCGCTTTGCGCCGCATCGGAGAAATCCAAATTCAACTCGCCGAGATATTCGATGATCTCCGTCGCGTCAAATTGCGCCACGTATACCGTATCGCCCGTCGCCGCTACGATCTCTTGATCCCAACCCTTAAAGGTATAGGTATAATCCTCGTCAGCGTCTCTTGTCGGCGTTTCCCCCGTATATACGGGCGTTGCGCCTTCCTCAACCTCAATGCTTTGCAATACCGTACCGTCCCAGTTTTGGAAGGTAACCGTATATACGGCAGGCGGCAATACGATTTCCGTTACCGCATAGTTTTGAATATACGTTTCCGCACTTGTACCCTGCATCAAGAGGTAAGCCGCGTCCACCGTCAACGTCGGCGTATATTCCACGCCGTTCGTCAGGAAATACAACACTTCATCGTCTACCGTCACGGTAATTTCTTTGCTTATTACCGTCAGTTTAACGCTATGCAAGCTGTTGTCGAAATAATCTTTCTCGCATTCGCCTGCCCAACCGTTTCTACCGAAGTTGGTGCTGACCCAAACGGTACTTCCAAAGGAGAATGCCAAGCCCGAGCCAGCGTTCACGTTGGTTGCCTCTACTTTCGTTTCAAAGAAACCGACGTTGAATTGCTTATCCGCATCTGCGGAGGACAGGTACACGTCAAACGCGATTTCCTGATTTTTTGTCAAATCGATTTGCTCTACCGTAGCGATACTCGCCCAAGCCGCTTCGGGAGCAAACTTTTCGTTCGCATACGTCCAATCCGCAGCCGACCCGTAGTGTTCGAAAACACCGTCGTAGGGATTGATTTCCACGAATTGCGTAATTTTCAAATTGTCCAAAACGTTTTCGCTGCTCGTCGATTGCAACAGCATATACGCCGTGCTCGCAGGGATATCCGCCGTCAGCGCATCGTACGCCACGCCGTCCACCGCGATCGAGATCTTGCCGTCCGTCACCGAAATTTTTACGCTGTGCCAAGTATCGTTGTAAAGATTTGCCGCCGCGTCCGCAATCCAACCTGCACGGCCAAGGTTCGTTCCCAACCAAAGCGTCGAGCCAAGCGAAAAACCTACGCCCGCGCCCTCCGTCGTTGCAGTCGCCAAATTTTCTTCCGAAACAAACGCTACGTTGAACTGTTTATTCGTATCCGCCGAGGACAGGAACACGTCAAACGTGATTTCCTGATTTTTCGTCAAATCCAAAGCCGTGTTCAACTGCGTGCTCGCCCAGTCCGCATTTACCGCAAAACCGCCGTTTTGGGCGCTCCAGCCTGCGCTGTTCCAGTTTGCAAATTCCAAACCGTCTTTTACGGAGTCAAAGTCATAATCCACGCTTGCCGCAGGCGCGCTGTCCGCAACGTAGAGATTGTCGATATAGCTTGCCGTACCGACTGCACGGAACACAAGGTATGCGTTATCCGCAGGCACGTCGTATTCCGTCGTACCGCCGTTACCGACCAAAGCTGTTCCGTCCAACGCATAAGATACTTTGCCATTATTGACGAAAATTTCCAGCGTATGCGCTTTACCGTCTATGCAACCGATCGAAATCCCGTCGTAATATTGATAACTCGTTCCCGAGGAGTCCACGTTGTTATCGATACCGATCGTCTGCCCGTCTCTGTACGGAACGTGAATATACAGTGCGTTTCCCCAAATGTTTGTCGCGTTCGTATCCAACAAACCAACGTCAAACGACGCCTCCGTCGCATAGAAATCGAACGAGATATATTTCGTGCCCGTCAAATCCAAAACTTCGTTCAGTTTGGCGGCAGACGCATTGCTCCATGCGCCTTCGTCTACGGGATGATATTTTCCGTTGCCGCCCGTCCAACCGCTTAACGCCATCGAAGTAAAGTCGTTTAAATCGGTCTTATCCGTAAAATCTACGTACGTCGCCGTTTCCGTTTCTACGGGTTTTTCCGCGCCGATATATAGATTATCGATATACGAACCTTCTTCCGCGCGAAGGAAAAGCTGTACGCTGTCCGCAGGAATCGCCACCGTCACGCTCGTAAACGCATCCATGCCGTCCACTTTAAAGGTCAAGTTCGTCCCGTCCGAAGTGATTTCCAGCTTATGCGCATAACCGTCCACACCGTTCCCGATGCCCGTATAATCGGCAAGCCAGCCCGGCCCTAAATCGATATTTGTATTTAACGTCATCCAACCGGAATCGTTGCTATGTACGCCTATGCCCGTCGCCCAGGGATCGAGCGTTTCCGCACACGGTACAAGCGCAACATCGAAACTGCTCGTTTGCGCGTAAAAATCCATCGAAATGTATTTCGGCACGTTCAAAGCAATCGCTTGTTCCAAATACCCGATTTGCTTGTTTGGCGTAAT
>JAFUIT010000104.1 GCA_017468345.1 Clostridia bacterium | reverse complement strand
TGCGGGTTTCGTAGCGTTGCAACCGTTGCCTTTTGCGGATGAAAACGTATTAAAGGCGGTAGCAGGTACGGATCTAACCGCAATTTTGACCGATATTAAGCAAAGCGGCGTCGTCGCTTGCGCGAAGAAGAATTTTACCGTGGACGAAAAGGTTTTCGAGGAACGAAAAGCGGCGTACAAATGCAACTGTTCGAGGCGGTATCTGACCCGTGTTTTGGTTTCCTTAGGGGAAACGCAAATGCGGCAGATCATTCAAGAGGACGGTGCAGTGCGGGTGCATTGTCATTACTGCAACACCGATTACGAATTTACCGATGAGGACGCGGATTTGCTGTTCCCGAAGGAATAATTAAAATATTATAACGAAGACGAGGAGAGAAGACCCGAAATTGCGCGTTATGGGCGCGTTCGACCGGGTCTCACTTGGTTATGAAAGAAGGAAAGGTTAAAAATATAGATTTTAGCCGTAAGCGTTTGGGTATGCTTGCGGATAAATTCTACAACGAGGGGAAATATCTCTCCGCATTGCGTATTGCGTATAAGGAATTAGACGCATACGGCGGCGACGGGGATATTTTCGTGCGCCTTTCCGACATTTACGAGGCGATGAATTTGCAGGGCACGGCGCTGAATTGGTGGTTTCGTTTCTTGGACGTCGCTGACGAGCAGGATTTGCCCGATATCTACGAGGGGATCGCGGTCAACTACCTCAACTTGGGGCAGGAGAGCGCGTCGGCGTATTATTACAACAAGCTGATCGACGTGGACGATACTTTGCCCGAGGAAACGAAACTGGACATCGCAGAGGCGTTTTCTACGGCGAAAAAGGAAAAATTCCGTTTTGTATATCCCCCGAAACTTGCCGATTACTCCAAGGAAGTAAATCTTGGTTCGAAGGCGTTGAAAGTAGGGGATTGCGAACGTGCGGTGGAAGAATTTTCCAAGGTGGAACGGGGCTCGAAACAGTACGCCCAAGCCAAGGAAATGCAAGCGGTCGCCTATCTTTTGGCGGGCAATCCCGACGCGGCGGAAAAAGCGTGTTTGGACCTGTTGGAAGACGAGCCGGAGGCGATCCGAGTCATCGCTACGCTTGCCGCCGTGTATTTGGAACAGGGCAGATCGGAGGAAAGCAAAGCTTTGGCTGTCCGTCTCTCTAAATTGCAGACGGAGGATTCGGACGATTTATACAAAATCGCCACCGTATGCTGTGAAAACGGATTGCACGACGAGGCGTATCAAAAATTCTGTATTCTCGATAAAAAGCTTCCTTTTGACGGCAGAATGCTTTATTTTAAAGGAGTTTCCGCTTACAAAAGCGGCCGAATCGACGAGGCGGAGGAGGCGCTTGAAAATCTTTGTACAGTCTATCCCGACGCGGAGGTTGCGCGCTATTATTTAAAGGCGCTCCGTCGCTATAAAGAGGAAGGGGGCGACGCGCCCGAACTCATTTATTTTTACCATCTTCCGCAGGAAGAACGCGAACGCCGTTGCAATTCGCTCATCAATATCGGTAAAAGTCCGAAGGACGAGGCGCAAATTTTTGGCTTGCTTGCCCTGCACGACGGGTATTTTCAATGGTGTTTCGACGAAATGGACGGCGGGGATCACGAACTGCAATATTTGGGTCTTGTCACAGCCGTACACGTGCGCGCGGATGAATTTATCGAAGAAGTTATGCTCGATTACGAAGTCGCGGACGTTTTGAAAATCGAAACGCTGCGTATGTTGCTTGAACGGAACGAGGAAACGGAGCTGGGCATGGTGCTTTGCAACATTTACCGCCGTTTGTATTTGCCCCGTATTACCGTGGGGAGAAAACGTCATAAAAAATTCGTAGAGGCTTTCGCCAAGATCGCGTCGAAATTTATCGTGATCAAGGATTCGTACGGGGATAAGATCCGTCAGGCGACGGAAACGCTTTACAACGCGCTTGCGGACTGTGAAAGTCTTGACCTTGTGGACAATACGGACGATTTGGCTTGCGCAATCTTCCTTTTATCGGGGTTGAAGGAGCTTGGAAACAATCCCGAAGTGATTGCAGGGGCGTTCGACGCGAATGCCGACAGAGTAAAAGTATTGCTTTCGGCGGCGGTCAGCGCGGAATTCGGCGTGGAAAAAAAGAAAAAGGTGAACGAGGATGAAATTGATTGATTTCGACGGGTTGTTTGATGAAAAACTGACCCAGTATATGGAAGAAAATAAAAATAAATATACCGAAAAACAGTGGGAGGACGTGATTCCCAAACTGTATAAAAAATTCGGGGATACTTACGTTGCGAAAATCAAATGCACGCCAAAGGAATATTACGGTAAAATGACCGACGAACAGCTTGCCGAAACGCTGTCCGCGCATTTGCGCGAGGACGTACCCGTGCCCGAATTTTTATGCGCGGAAATTGAGCTGCGCGGCGAGGCGGAAACGCTGCTGCCTCTTTTGAAAAGCGACGATACGCAAACGGTGTCCTACGCCATCAATTTGTTGGGGGACGATACGCGGGCGTTCGACGCGTACTTCGCCATTTTGACGGAAAATCGCTTGGACGAGGATATTCGCAGCGACGTGACGGATATTTTCCGTTTGCACGCGGACGAAGTAAAAGGGCTTGTATACGACACCTATCAGCAAGGGATTGCGCAGGAATATATGTTGGAGATACTCTCCCGCGTAAAAGTGAAGGAGGAACGGATATACGAAACGCTGTTGCAGGCGTTTTTAACGGCAGATGAAACGCAAAGCCCCGTTCGCGCGGGTTATCTTGCCGCGTACGGCGACGAACGCGCTTTGCCGCATTTGTTCAAGCGTATCGAGGATAAAAGTATCGGTTTCGTGGAATTTCAAGAGCTGAAATACGCCATCGAGGCGCTGGGCGGCGAGTACGACGATCCTCGCGATTTTACGAATGATAAGGACTATATCGCGATCGAGGCGGCGGCGTCAAAAGCCGCTTCCGATGAGGTAAAAAGCTAAAAATAATGGTATAAACGAAAAGATCTCCGCATAGAGTAAATCGTAAGATTATCGGCGGGGATTTTTATTTTGTCTTCCCGCGAAATCACGA
>JAFUIT010000103.1 GCA_017468345.1 Clostridia bacterium | reverse complement strand
GCACGATCACGATCACGCCGATCAGCCCCATTACAACCGATTGCCACGAACTGAAATTGAGTACCGAAATCGCGCAGAATAGATCGGAAAACGTCCATGCCTCAAAATCCCCTGCGAATACGGCGTTGATAACCTTCGCAATTTCCTCTTTCGCCACCGACATGGATAAAAAGAATGCCGGCAAAATCGCAAACGGTAAGATATATAACAAGTTTTTGGAAATGTATTTACTCGTTTGAACTGTGTATTTCATAAGTTTAACCTCTATTTATCAGTATACCACAAAAAAAGCATTGTGTAAAGTATTTTCCGAAAAAAAGACCTCTACTGACATGAAAAAACTCCTCCGCAGCCGAAGGAGTTTTTATATTTTAAAGTTTTTGCAAGGTTTCCATTACATAATCGCCGAACTGATCGCAGGTTGCACCCGTATCTCTGCCCGTGATGACGTATTTCTTTTCTTCAAAAGAACAGATATCCAAAGCGCGTTCCAACTTATCCGCGCGATCCTGCAAGCCGATATGCGACAACAGCATGACGCAAGCGCGGAGCATCGAACAAGGATCGGCATATTTCCCTCTCCCCTCCGTGATCATACGGGGCGCACTGCCGTGGATCGCCTCGAACATGGCATACTTCTTACCGATATTCGCACAGCCTGCCGTGCCGACGCCGCCTTGGAATTCCGCCGCCTCGTCCGATATGATATCGCCGTAAAGGTTGGGCAAAAGCAGTACTTTGAAATCGCGGCGACGCTTTTTATCCACAAGCTTTGCCGTCATAATGTCCGCATACCATTCGTCCGTGATGATATCGGGGTATAAATCGCCCACTTTGTGACAATCTTCCAAGAAGTTGCCGTCCGTCGTCTTGATAACGTTTGCTTTCGTGACGAGGGAGACTCTGTTCAAGCCGTTCTTATGCGCGTAATCATACGCAAGACGGGCAATACGGTCGGAGCCTTGTTTGGTCGTAATCGTAAAGTCCACCGCCAAATCGTCGGTAATATTGAACCCAGACGAACCGATCGCGTACCCGCCCTCGGTGTTTTCACGGAAAATCGTCCAGTTGATGCCTTCCTCGGGCACTTTTACAGGGCGAATATTCGCAAACAAGTCAAGCGCTTTTCTCATCGCCACGTTTGCCGATTCGATGTTGGGCATACCGCTGCCCTTTTGAGGCGTCGTCGTAGGTCCTTTCAGGATAATATGGCAGGATTTGAGTTCCGCCATGACGTCGTCGGGAATCGCCTTGCCCTTTGCAATACGGTTTTCGATCGTCAAACCTTCAATGTCCTTAAACTCCACTTTTCCCGCTTTTACGAGGTCGGCAAGGATAAATTCGAGCACTCTTCTCGCCTGCTCCGAAATAATAGGGCCGATACCGTCGCCGCCGCATACGCCGATTTTGATGCAATCGAGCGCATTATAATCGACAAAATCCCCTTGCGCTTTCATGTCCTCAACGCGCGTAAGCTGTTCCGCCATCAATTTTCTGAACTTTTCACACGCAACGTCCAGTTGCGCCTTATATTCTTCTTTTTCCATATCCGTTATCTCCCGTTTTTCGTATAATTCAAACAACCGCCCGCAAGCAACATTTCACGCTGTCTTGCCGACAAATTGAGTACAAGTTTCGCCGTTTTTCCGTTCGTTTTATTGACGAGCGTTGTTTCCGTAGCGTTTGCGACTGCGTCGGCGAACCCTGCAATTTCCAGTTGATCCCCTTCCGCAAAATTTTCATAATCGTCAGGGTTTGCAAGCGTCATCGGCACGATACCGAAGTTGATGAGGTTGGCTACGTGGATACGAGCGAAACTCTTTGCGACGACCGCCTTGATGCCCAAATACAAAGGCACGAGCGCCGCGTGTTCGCGCGAAGAACCCTGACCGTAATTTGCACCGCCCAAAATGATACCGCCGCCCTTTGCTTTTGCGCGTTCGGGGAAGTCTTTATCGCAAACGGTAAAGCAGAACTCCGAAAGTTTCGGCACGTTCGATCTATAAGGCAATACTTTCGTCCCTGCCGGCATGATATGGTCGGTCGTGATATCGTCGCCCACCTTCAAAATCAGCTCGCACGAGAGGTCTTTTGCTGGCGCTTGCCCAACGGGAATCGGTTTAATGTTCGGGCCGCGTTCCACGTTTACAAAATGCATATATTCCTCGTCGATGGGCATTTCGATCAGGTTGTCGTTAATCTTAAATTCCTGCGGCATTTCGATCTTCGGCGCAACGCCCAAAATCGTAGGATCGGTGAAAATACCCATCACCGCAGACGCCGCCGCCGTTTCGGGCGAAACCAAATATACCTGCGCGTCCGCAGTCCCACTGCGCGCCAAGAAATTACGGTTGAACGTACGAAGGCTGACGCCTGCCGATTGCGGCGAAAAGCCCATGCCGATACAAGGTCCGCAAGCGCATTCCAAAATACGCGCGCCGGCATTGATCAAATCCGCCAACGCACCGCATTCCGCCAACATGGTATATACCTGTTTCGAGCCGGGGGAAATGGAAAGACTGACGCCCGGATGAACGGTTTTGCCCTTCAGCATCGCCGCCACCGTCAGCATATCCTGCATGGACGAGTTGGTACACGATCCGATACATACTTGGTTAATTCTCATCCCTGCAAGTTCGGAAACTTTCTTGACGTTGTCAGGGCTGTGCGGACAAGCCGCCAAAGGCTGTAACGTGGAAAGATCTACGGTGTATTCCGCATCGTAAATTGCGTCTGCGTCCGAAGAAAGTTCTACGAAATCTTCCTCTCTGCCCTCTGCTTTTAAAAAGGCTTTCGTCACTTCGTCGGACGGGAAAATGGAGCTGGTCGCACCAAGTTCCGCACCCATGTTCGTGATCGTTGCACGCTGAGGTACGGAAAGAGTTTTCACGCCCTCGCCTGCATATTCGACGATCGCACCGACGCCGCCCTTTACGCCGAGCAAACGCAGGACTTCCAAAATGACGTCCTTTGCCCCTACGTAATCGGAAAGCGCGCCGACCAAGTTGATCTTGATCATCTTCGGCATTGTGATATAATACGTACCGCCGCCCATTGCAACCGCTACGTCCAAGCCGCCTGCGCCCATACCGAGCATACCGATACCACCCGCCGTGGGGGTATGGCTGTCCGAGCCGATCAAAGTTTTTCCCGGCTTAGAGAAACGTTCCAAATGTACTTGATGGCATATGCCGTTGCCCGGAAGGGAAAAACGAATGCCGTGATTTTTCGTCACCGTTTGAATATAGCGGTGATCGTCTGCATTTTCAAACCCTGCCTGTAAAGTGTTGTGGTCGATGTACGCCACCGAAAGTTCGGTTTTTACACGGTCGATGCCCATTGCCTCGAACTGAAGATACGCCATCGTACCCGTTGCGTCCTGCGTCAGCGTTTGATCGATACGAAGCCCGATCTCCTGCCCCGTCACCATTTCACCGCAAACAAGGTGTTCTTTTATAATTTTTTGCGCGATTGTATAACCCATTTCTTATTCTCCACTGTGCGCTTATAAGTTGTTGTTCAGTTTACTGCGCCCTTCCTCGCTGAACGCGTCGTAAATTTGTTCCAGTTCTTCTTCGCCCATAACCGTCGTTCTGCCGTCGGCATACAACGTATCGATGCATTTCTTCATTTCCTGCACGATCCAGTCCTGCTTGCTGACTTGCTTTTCGGGCGGCAATTTGTAATGTTTGTTCACCCAGTATGCGATACCGGCAAGTCCCGAAGTGTTGGAAATGGACACTTCCGCAGGGCGGTTGAGGATTTTTTCAGTGTCGAAAATATTGTAAATTTCCGCATCCTTCATCATACCGTCCGCGTGAATACCCGCGCGGGTAAGGTTGAACGCACTGCCCACAAAAGGCGTCATGGGAGGAATATCATAGCCGAGTTCCGTCTTGAAATATTCCGCAATATCCGTGATCGCCGTCGTATCCATACCGTCCAAAGTACCGCGCAAGGACGCATACTGCATAACCATCGCCTCCAAAGGCACGTTGCCCGTTCTTTCACCGATACCAAGCAGCGAACAGTTGATACCGCTTGCACCGAACAGCCATGCGCTGACCGCGTTTGCTACGCCCATGTAAAAATCGTTGTGACCGTGCCACTCTAACATTTCCGAAGTAACGTTGGAATAGTGATGCAAACCGTATACCAAACCGGGTACGCTACGCGGGGGCGCGGCGCCTGCAAACGGAACGCCGTAACCCATCGTGTCGCACATACGGATACGGACGGGAATGTTCGCCTCGTTCGACAAATCGACGAGCGCGTTTACGAACGGTACGACGAAACCGTAGAAATCGGCGCGCGTAAGGTCTTCCAAATGACAACGGGGAGAAATACCCGCGTCAAACGCCTGCTTTACAACCCCTAAATAATGGTCGAAAGCCTGCCGTCTTGTCATGTTCAGCTTTTTAAAGATGTGGTAATCGGAACAGCTTACCAAAATACCCGTTTCCTTGATGCCGATATCGTGCACCAACTCGAAATCCTCTTTCTTTGCACGGATCCACGTGGTAATTTCGGGGAACTTGTAACCAAGTTCCATACATTTTTCCAACGCCTCTCTGTCTTTTTTCGTATATACGAAAAACTCGCTTTGGCGAATAACCCCTTTCGGCCCGCCCAAACGCGCAAGCATCTTATAAATATCCACGATTTGTTTCGCGGTATAAGGCGCGCGAGATTGCTGTCCGTCACGGAACGTCGTGTCCGTGATCCAAATATCCCTCGGCATATTCATCGGCACGCGGCGATGGTTGAAGGACGTTTTGGGTACTTCGTCATAAGGATATATATCGCGGAATAAATGCGGTTCTGCTACGTCTTGCAGTTCGTATTTATATTGATCCTGTTCCAACAAATTGCTCATAGGATTCAATTCAATCATATATCTTCTCCTCACATTTTATTTTTCGATTAAACCATATTCTCAAATTTATTAAATCGATTATAGCGAAATTTTCCCCGTTTGTCAAGGATTTCAACGGGTAAAATGCGTATCTTCACACAATTCCTTGCACTTTTTCACAGTTTTTTAATGAAAAACGCCCTCCCGAACGAGTCGGAAAAGCGTCTGCGTTTAAAAAGCGTCTTTGGATATTTTACTCCATCGATTTGCAACAAATTTTAATCGCCACGAAGTGGGCAGCCAACAAGTGCCTATACGCATCAATTTATTCCAAAAACCGACGATTACTTTGCGCTTATTTTTCCGCACGGCTTTCAACGACGCTTTCGCCACTGCCTCGGGCGTCTTTGCGGCAAGTTTTCCCCACAAGCCTTGTCCTTTTATCTGTTCCTTGATGTCGTCGCGAGTGGGCATAGCGCCCGGTAAAATCGCCGTAACCGCAACGTTTTTACCCTTCATCTCCGCACGCAACGATTGTGAAAAGGAAGTCAGCGCCCCTTTCGTTGCGCTGTATATCGCAAAATACGGCATGGGATAAATCCCTGAAACGGAGGATACGTTGACGATTTCCAACCGTTCCGCCTTATGCGCGATCGCAAAATGACACATGGACACCGCCGCCTCGAAATTGACGCGGCATTGAAACGCGATTTTTTCCTGCGTATATTCGCTCAATCCCTTTTGTACGTCCGCCCCCGCCACATTTGCCAACAGGGAAACGGTCAGCCCGTCTGCCGCGATTTTTTCCATCATCGCGTACCTGCTTGCCTCATTTGACAAATCCGCGGGATAAATCCGCACTTCTATTTGCGGATATTTTTCCTGTAATTCCGCTTGCAGTTTTACAAGTTTTTCTTCGCTCCTGCCCGTCAAAAGCAGGTTATCGCCCCTCTCCGCCAACACATATACGAACGCCTTTCCCAAACCGCCCGTTGCGCCTGTGACGAGCGCATATCCTTTTTTATCCATACTTTAACTCCAAAGTGTATCCAAATCAAAGCCGTACGCTTGCACCACTTCCACGTGCTCGGAAAGCGCCATATCCTGCGGTTTTACTACGCCGCCGCCCGTACTGTCTAAATCGTAACCGAATTTTTTATACGCATACCATACG
>JAFUIT010000102.1 GCA_017468345.1 Clostridia bacterium | reverse complement strand
GCCCGTCAATACGATTTCGTATTTACCGGGGCAGGAGGGATGCGCCGAAACCAGCTCTACCCCCGCGCTCTTAAGCGCCGCGTCCGTAGCTTCTACGCCTTTGGGAATACTCTTTAATTCAATAACACCAATCGCTTTAAACATTATTCTACCTTATCTATAATAATCTTACTTCCTTCGTAAACGGTTACTCTACCGTCGATCGTTGCATACTGCGGCAAAGACAAGCCTTCCGCGCTTTCCGCAATTTTGTCCCCTTTCTTGACGATATCGCCGTCCTGCACGCAAGGCACGCTGGGCGCGCCGATGTGTTGACGGAGATAGATTTCCACGCGTTTAAAATCGGTATCCTCACCGATATATTTCGCCACTTTGTCGAACTTGGCTACGCCAAGTACGCTTTCCCAACGTTCGGAAGGTACCATACGGTATTCTCTTTCGGGCGCGGGGAATACTTCCTCCTTGCCTACGTAACGCATCTTATTTTTCGCGAGCAACGCTTTATATTCGTTGATGACCGCCCGAGGCGAAATCCCCTGACAGCAAGCAAGCGTTTCGCAAATACCGCAACCGCAACACAAAGTCGCCGAAAGCACCATTTCGGGCATGACCGTCGCCGCGCCTTTGGCAGTACGCACCATCTTGTGCGGTTCTAACGGATAGCCCAATAAGTACCGAGGACACATGTCCGTACAGCGAGTACATTGACAGCAAGCGGTTTCCGCGCGCGCGATCGATTTGTCGCCGTCCAAGAACTTGCTTTCCACTGCGGGAACGTTCGAGGGCAGGATCAGTAAGCTTTTCGTCGTTTTCGTCACCACCGCCATATCGGGGTTTATCACTTTACCCATCGAAGGACCGCCGTCGATTACGACGTATTCTTCGGGGACTGTAATCGAATTCTTTTCAAACAGGTCGGAAACGGGCGTACCGATCGGTACTTTTACCACGATCGCCTCAGGGATATCCCCTGCGATCGTCACCCATTTCATGAGCACGGGCGTGGCGTTTTTCAGCATCATCGCTACGTTGTACAAAGTTTCGACGTTGTACACGATCACGCCTGCGGTGATGGGAAGATTGCCGGGTTTGACCACCCTGCCCGTCGCTTGATAAATCAAGCTGATTTCGTCGCCCATCGGATACACGTCGGGCAACGTTTTTAAGCGAATACGGTCGGCAAGACGAGTCCCGTCCGCCAAGTGCAAACGCTTTGCCGTATGTTCTTTCACGCACAATAAACCCTGCGGGATCTTTAAATAATCCAGCACGGCTTGAAGGCCTGCAAGTACCATAGGCATTTCTTTTTGTAAAAGCACGTAGTCGGTGTACAACAAAGGCTCGCATTCCGCCCCGTTTACGACAAGGGTATCCGCCCCGTCTGCGAGCTTTGCATACGAAGGAAATCCCGCGCCGCCGGCACCGACGATCCCGGCTTCTTTCATAATTTCTTTCAAGTCTATCATTTCTCTATCTTATAGGTTTTGCAGAAAACCTTAAATGAGCGAAGATATAGGCAAATCAACCTTTTTAGTCAACAATACCGACGATCACCGCGTCGCAAGGTGCGTTCGTATTGTGCAAAGCAAGACGCGCCGAACTGCCCGTCGTGATCAAAACCGTTTCACCGATACCTGCGCCAACGCTGTCTACTGCGATGAGATATTCGCCCGTTACAACGCCGTTTTTCATAATTTCCACTTCCATAAACTTCGAACCGACCAACGATTCCTGCTTTCTCGTGGAAACGATATTCCCTCTGATAATTCCTCTTAACATAGTTACTCCTTAACTACCTTTACTTTTGCGCCGTTACCGATACCGACCGCATTCGCGTCGTCCGTATCGATGTGCATTTCCAAACGGAAATCGGGATGTACGCGCACTTGCACGTCATACCAACGGGTACGGCGTTTGCCGACCACGTCCACCGTTACCGTATCGCCGTCCTTTACGCCGAACGCTACGCCGTCCGCAGGGGACATATGAATATGTCTGTTCGCCACGATACAGCCCTCTTTGAGCTGTACGACGCCCTTGGGCCCTATAATGGTCACGGGCGCAGAACCTGCGATATTCCCCGATTCTCTAACCGGCGGTTTTACCTTTAACACGTACGAATCCGTCGCAGAAATTTCCACCTGCGATTTGCTTCTAAGCGGTCCTAAAACACGTACGTTTTCAATCGGACGCATAGCAGGCCCGATAAGAGTCAACGTTTCTTTGCAGGCATACTGTCCGGGCTGAGAAAGGTCTTTCATCGGGGTCAATTCGTACCCCGCCCCGAACAAGGTTTCCAAATCCGTTTTGTTAAGGTGAATATGTCTGTTGGACACGCCTACGGGCACTTCGTTACCGCTCGGCGCGGAAGAAACGACTTCTTCTCCGATATTTGCCAACACTTTTTTTACCAATTCCGCGATTTGCGCGTTAGATAATTCCATAACTTTCCTTCCAAAATATTTATATTCAACCCCATTGTACGTATAAAGACGCGTACACGCGCGTACGCAAGGGTTTCTATGCCGTTTTGATTGAAAAATCCCCGAACCGCCCGCCCTAAACGGGCGGTTCGGAATTTAGCTTACTTTCAAATAACGATTATTTGATTGCAGGCAACAATTTTTCAACGTCTGCGTGGGGACGAGGGATAACGTGCGTTGCGATAACTTCGCCGAGAGCCGTTGCAGCAGCCGTACCAGCTTCTACTGCAGCTTTAACTGCGCCAACGTCACCGCGAACCATAACGCTTACCAAACCGCTACCGATCTTTTCGCTACCGATAAGGATAACGTTTGCAGCCTTTACCATTGCATCTGCTGCTTCGATCGCCGCTACCAAACCTCTGGTTTCAACCATACCTAATGCTTCCATTGTTAAATCCTCCTAAGATTTTTATTTTTCTTTTTTGTTTTTTTGATTATTTCAAGGCCGTGTGCCTGAAATGCTTTTTAACCCGTCGTTAAAAACCGCATAACGTCGGGATGAGGGCGCGCGATCACTTCGCACACCTTCACGTTGCCGACTTCTTTAGCCGCCGCAGCGCCTGCTTCCAGAGCTGCCTGAACAGCGGAAACTTCCCCTTCCACGACAACCGTTACCAGTCTGCCGCCAAGACGTTTTTCCACGTGGATCAGCTTTACGTCGGCCGCCTTTACCATAGCGTCAAGCCCTGCGATTGCGGCTACCATAGCTTGCACTTCGAGTAACGCTATTGCTTTCATTGTTGTTTCTCCTTTCAGTGAAAGTTAAGCGGCTTATCGCCTAAAACTTATCTTATTTGATTGCGGGAAGAAGTTTTTCAACGTCTGCGTGGGGACGAGGGATTACGTGCGTTGCGATAACTTCGCCAAGAGCCGTTGCAGCAGCCGTACCTGCTTCTACCGCAGCCTTAACCGCGCCAACGTCACCGCGAACCATAACGCTTACCAAACCGCTACCGATCTTTTCGCTGCCGATAAGTACGACGTTTGCCGCCTTTACCATTGCATCCGCTGCTTCGATCGCTGCTACCAAACCTCTCGTTTCTACCATACCCAATGCTTCCATCATAATGTTTAATCTCCTTAATTGATTTTTTTATTTTTTATTTTTTTATCTTAATTTATCTTTGCCAAGCGCGCTCAAATGGGCAAACCATTCGATTTCTTCGCTTTGGCGTGCAATCACCTTATGGGTGATATACAGTTCACGTTTTTCCGCTTCGGCTTTGCCTGCCGCAACAGCCGCTTCCACAGCCGCCGCAGTTCCTTCTACCTTAATCGCCATGACCAAAGGCACACGCGCGGAATCCCCCGCCGCGGGCTTATTTTTGTCGATCGCCACTACTTTTACGTCAGCAGCTTTCGCCATGGCGTCCGCGACCACGATCGAGGTTGCGAAACCGAATACTTCTATCATGCCAAGTGCCATTGTTTTTCTCCTTTCATCAAAGTGAAGTTGCGACCCTTACGCAACCGTAAAATCGATATCCGTATTTTACTTATTAACGTAGCAGATCTTGATCCCCTGCTGGGAAACGTTCACTTCCATCGCTTCGTTCAACTTATCCAGAGGGAATTCGTGCGTGATCAAATCCTTAATAGGAATGTTCATTTCACGCGCCTGGCGAAGGAATGCCATCGTCGTAGGATAATCGTCCGCCGAATAATCCCACGAACCGACAAGGTTGATTTCCTTATTACACATAGCAAAGTGCGGGTTCACGTTGTATTCGCCGTTGTTTACGAAGAAGCCCATTTCGCAAAGACCGCCGCCGCGACGGATATATTCGAAAATGTCCTTCGCTGCCGCAGGCGCGCCCGTACACTGGAACGCGAAGTCCGCGCCAACGCCGTTTGCAACGCTCTTTACAAGTTTTACTCTTGCGTCCAACGTCGTCACTTCTTTAAAGTTGATGACCGTCTTTGCACCCAGCCTTTTCGCCATATTCAAACGCATAGGCGTAACGTCGATGGCGATGATGTGGTTGATACCTGCCGCGCGCAATACGCTGATCATAACCAAACCTACGGGGCCGAGACCCTGAATGAGCACCTTAGAGTTGAAGTTGATAAGACCGGTGGTCTGCGCTCTCTTTAACGCGTGTACGCATACGCAAGCAAGTTCGAGGATCATTCTTTCCTTGAGGTCGAGGTCGTTTACTACGAAATAGGTCGAACCCTTGCCGCGGATCAAAAGATATTCCGAGAACCAGCCCGTGAAGGGATTTGCGTCGCTGTGCGGAATCAAACCGAATACGCCTTGCTTGTCGCAAAGGTTGGTATTTGCGGGATGATTGCGGCAAACGTGACATTCGCCGCAGCTGATAACGCTGGTAACGAGCTTATCGCCCACTTTGATAGGCTTGCCCGACGTGTCGAATTTAATGTTTTTACCGAGGTAAACGATTTCACCCGTACCTTCATGACCGAGCGTTACGGGAATAATCCCGAACGGATCGGCTTTCCATTCGTGTACGTCCGTACCGCATACGCCGCAACCTTCTACTTTTACGAGAATGTCGTCGTCCGTCAATGCGGGAATGGGGAATTCTTTTACTTCGATTTTTTTCTGCGCAGTCAGCATCGCAACTTTCGCCGTCTTGGGAATTTTGCCTGCGCAGGACGATTTTGCCCCGCAGCTCATTTCCCCGAGAATTTTACGGACGATGCTTTCTACTTGAGAAGAAGTAATATCCATTTTGTTTTCTCCTTTTTGCCGATTAAATAATTCTGAAGTAGTCCGTCATAACGCAACGACGGAATCTGGTAAAGCTACGCGCGCTGGTCAAGCCTTCGCCCGTAGGGCCTGCGATGGTGAAGGTCGTGTGCCCTTCGCCGCCGAAACCGATACCTGCATACGAAGGCGCATTTTTTACGAAGATCGTCGTTTCTACCGCTTTTGCAAAACGGGTGAGATGATCGATGTTCTTCGAGTGCATATGCGCCGTGTGGCGGTTGCCGTGTTCCGCTTTTACCGCAAGGTCGACCGCCTGTTCGATGGTGTCTACGCGAACGATGGGCAAAATGGGCATCATCAATTCTTCCTGAACGAAGGGATGATTGAAATCCGTTTCACAAATGATACAACGAATTTCAGGGCCTACTTTTACGCCGATCTTTTCAAGCAACACCGCCGCGTCGCGGCCTACGCATTCGCGGCTGACCGTCTTTTTCACGATGCCCGTCTTGGGATTTTTTACGTCCACAAGCACGATGCCCGCAAGCTTTGCCGCCTGTTCCGCCGTGATCTTGTACGCGCCGTTTTTCTGCATTTCGGAAATGAGTTCGTCCGCGATATTTCTGAACGCGAACACTTCCTTTTCCGCGATACAAGGCAAGTTGTTATCGAACGAGCAACCGTCGATGATGTCCTTACCTGCTTTTTTGATATCTGCCGTATCGTCTACGATTACGGGAGGGTTGCCCGCGCCCGCGCCGATCGCCTTCTTACCGCTGGAAAGTACCGATCTTACAACCCCGGGACCGCCCGTACAAACACGCAAACGAATGTTGGGATGCTTGTACATGATCTGCGCCGTATCGAGGGTGGGTTTTACCACAGACGCAACGAGCACCGAAGGACCGCCTGCCATCGCGCTTGCGCGGTTGACGAGGTCCACTGCGTAGTTCGACGTTGCGATCGCGTTGGGGTGGGGATTGAATACCACGCCGTTGCCTGCCGCGATCATACCGATACTGTTACAAATAACCGTTTCCGAAGGGTTGGTGCTGGGTGTAATACTGCCGACGACGCCGAAAGGCGCCATTTCCGTCAGCGTCAAACCGTGGTCGCCCGTTTTTGCGTGCGACACGATGTCTGCCGTGCCGGGCGTTTTGTCCGCAACGAGAATATGTTTTGCCGTCTTGTGCGATACGCGGCCCATTTTGGTTTCCGCTACGCCGAGGTTCGCCATGATGGGCGCCTCCTTACGGCACAGTTCGCGGATGGCGGAAATCACTTTTTCACGTTCTTCCAGCGTCATCGCGCGTACCGCTTTATAGCCCGCAGTCGCCGCTTCGATCGCGTCGTTCATGTCCGCATATACACCGATCAGTCTGCGACCGTTGTACTGCGTCGAATCCCATCCGCATTTCGCCGCCGGCGCGCCGCCTTTGAGGTTTTTGATTACCGCGGCAACCACTTCCTCAATTTGGGCTTCCGTCCAATTTATTGCCATAATTTTTCTCCTTTCCAAGATGATCTCGAAGTTGGTAAAGCGTCTTATCCCCCGCGTTTACGGTTGTCCGCGCATGCAAATGGGAGAAAACGCTACCTGCAAAATTAAGCGGAACGCTTATTATTTGCCAAGCGCTGCAAGCACTTTCTTCGTGATCGCTTCGACAAGTTCCGCGCTGTTGCAGCCAACTGCGGGTTCTTCGTCGTATTCGATACCGGGGTGACGGCCGGGAAGGTTCATCTTCTTTCTCAAATCCATCAACTTTGCAAGCTGATCGCGGGAAATTTCATGAACAGCGCCGAGGTCCATCGCGTGTTTGCAGATAACTGCGTTGAATTCAACTTCTTCCATAACGAAGAACGCCTTCGTGAGGTTGCAGCCAACCGTCAAAGCGCCGTGGTTACGGAGCAAGAATGCGTCGTGGTCCTGAAGATAAGGATCGAGCGAATCGGGAATTTCCATCGTGGAAGGCGTACCGTAATCGCAGGTAGGTACAGCGCCGATCGTCAATACTGCTTCGGGCAATACGTACTGGTCAAGGTCGATATCCGCAACCGTGAACGCCGTTGCAACGGGAGGATGTGCGTGAACGACCGCGTTAACGTCGGGACGTTCTCTGTACACTCTCATGTGCATCTTGATTTCGGAAGAAGGATTGAGTTTCCCTTCCAACTTCTTACCGTCTCTGTCTACTTTAATGATCATGTCAGGCGTCAAGGATGCCTTGGATACGCCCGTGGGGGTGCAGTAATATTCGTTGTCGCTGATCTTTACGGAAATGTTACCGTCGTTTGCCGCAACAAACCCTTTCTGCCAGAGCTTAAGCCCTACTTCGCAAATTTCCTTTTTAATTTCAAAGGGAGATTTCATAGTTTTTTCCGTCCTTTATATAATATTTTTTTATTTTGTCAAATTTTGTGTGTCGAGTGCGATCATGTATTCCTCGTTCGTAGGAATGACGTAAGTTTTTACCTTCGCACCCTTGGCGGTGATATCCGCCGTTTCCCCTCTGGGGCAGCTTTGATTGTACGCTTCGTCGATTTCGATACCCAGCGCGGACATATTTTTACATACTTCTTCGCGCAGGTCGCGGTCGTTTTCACCGATACCCGCCGTGAACACCAACGCGTCCACGCCGTTCATTTCCGCAATATACGAACCGACGATCTTTTTGATGTTGTGGCAAAGAATCTTCATCGCAAGCTGCGCGCGGTAGTTCCCTGCCGCCGCCGCGTCGCGGATATCGCGGCAATCGCTGCCGAACCCCGAAACGCCTGCAAGCCCCGATTCCTTATTCAACACCTTATCCGCTTCTTCCGCCGTCAAACCTTCCGCCTTTTGAAGGAAGGTAACGACCGTGGGATCGATCGCGCCGCTGCGCGTACCCATCGGCACGCCGTCCTGCGGCGTAAAGCCCATCGACGTATCCACCGCTTTGCCGTTTACCGTCGCCGTAATGGACGAGCCGTTGCCAAGATGGCAGGTGATGATTTTTGCATTTTTATTGCCGAGCATTTCCGCCGCCTTCGCCGCAACGTATCTGTGCGAAGTGCCGTGGAAACCGTAACGGCGAATTTTGTGTTTTTCATACAACTCGTAGGGAATGGGATAGATGTATGCATAATCTTCCATATCCGAATAGTACGAGGTATCGAATACGCCGACGTGGTTTGCGTTCGGCATAACTTCTTTACAAGCCTTGAAACCGCTGATTGCGGGAGGTCCGTGTAAGGGATTCAGCCCTACGATGCTTTCGAGATATTCCATTTCCTGATCGCCGAGCACCGACGATTTTCTCAACTTCTCGCCGCCGTGGGCAAATCTATGCCCTACCGCCTCGATCTCGTCTACGTTTTCGATCACGCCGCGTTCCTTATCCGTAAGTAAGGACAGCACGCACGCGATCGCCGCCTTATGATCGGGGAAATGGGCATTCGCCTTGTAATCCTCTTTACCGGGACGCTTGTGCGTTACGATGCCGTCGATCCCGATTCTTTCGCAGAGCCCTTTCGCAAGTACCGCATGCGTGTCCATATCGAACAGCTGGTATTTGAGAGAAGAACTCCCTGCGTTTACAACAAGAATTTTCATGGTTTCTCCTTATATAATAATGTATTGTTAACAGCCTAATATCCTTTCGGGGATCTCAAAGAGTTCCGCTTCCTTTTCCGCCAAAGCCGATCTGTCTATACCCAAATGTCCGCACAAACAAGCAACGACTTGACCGCCCACGAGCTTGATCCCGTCTACGGTGTTAAAGTGGGTCATATCCGACCAACATTCTTTCGGCGCGTTTTCCGTCGCCGAATGCAAATCGTCGAATTCCACACCCAAGGGCGCAAGCGTCTTTACGGCAATTTCGTTAAAACGGTCGATGTCGCGGTTAAAGCGTTGATATTCTCCCCTATAAAGGTTCTCCTGCACCCAAGTACTGAGCGCAAATACCTGTTTTGCTTTGGGAAAGATCAAACGCAACCGTTCGCTGATACGCTTTAACATGTCCGCATAGAAATCGGGGGGAGATAACGTATCGTCGCCGTGGATACGCAACACGTCCCACAGCCCTGCGTTCCAGTGTACGATATCCATATCGTCGGGGAAATTTCCCCTGCGTTTCCATTCGTGCACCCAACGCAAAACGAATTGCGCCGTACCGCAGTTGACGTCGCCCGGCGTATACACCGTTGCAACCCCTTCCAACATAGCGGTCACGTACCGTTCGTACCCCAAACGTATCGAATCCCCGATGAGCAGAACTTTTTTCATGTTATCAAACCCTCTTTGCGATCACTTCTTTTTCGAATTTTTCAATTTCGTCCCACCAGTCTTCTTTCAGACCCTGACGGCTGAGATATTCGTCCCAAACGTCCACGAAGGGAAGATATTTTACTCTTTCATGCATATAGAATACTTTCGTGAAGTTGCCTTCGTCCTGCAATTTCTTCATTTCCGCATACGGCTGAAGAATTGCGGAGAGCAACGCCTTTTGCATGGAGCGAACGCCCGTTACCCAAGCGCAAAGACGGTTGATCGACGCGTCGAAGTAGTCCAGCGCTACGATTACCTTATCGTCTGCGTCGTTGCGGATGATTTCTTTCGACAGTTCTTTCAATTCGTCGTCTACCACAACTACGTGGTCGCTATCCCATCTTACGGGACGGGAAACGTGCAACTGCACTTTGTCATAGAACGCGAGCATGGAAGGAATCTTGTCCGAAACCACTTCCGTGGGGTGATAGTGACCCGTATCGAGCAAGCAGCAGATACCGCGCGTCGCCGCATAGTTTTGATAGAATTCGTTGCTGCCTACCGTATAGCTTTCTACGCCGATACCGAACACTTTGCTTTCTACTGCGGGGATAACCCATTCTTTATCATAGCCTTCCAGCACTTCGTCCAACGACTTCTTCAAGCGAAGACGGGGACCGAGTCTGTCTGCGGGAATATCTTTCGTACCGTCGGGAACCCAAAGGTTTACGCAGCAAGGGCTGCCCATCGCTTTACCGATTTCAGCCGCGATCTTCATACAAGCTTTCCCGTGGTTGACCCAGAATTTTCTTACGTTTTCATCGGGGGAGGAAAGGGACAAGCCGTCCTTCATCATGGGATGAGAGAACCACGTAGGGTTGAAGTCAACGCCTTCCAAGCCCGTTTCTTTCGCCCATTTTACCCAGGGTTCGAAATGTTTGTATTCGTAAGCGTCGCGGTCAACTTTGCCCTTGTCGTCGCCAAGGATCGCGTAGCAAGCGTGTACGTTTACGCGCTTTTTACCGGGCATCAATTTGAACGCCGTCGTAAGGTCTGCGAACAATTCTTCGGGGTTTCTTGCTCTGCCGGGATAGTTCCCCGTCGTTTGAATACCGCCCGAAAGGGAATCGCTGCCGTCGAACCCGATAACGTCGTCCCCTTGCCAGCAGTGTACGCTGACGGACAGCTTGGACAATCTTTCCATTGCCGCTTCGGTATCAACGCCGTATTGCGCGTAGATCTTTTTTGCTTCTTCGTATCTGGACATAAAATATCTCCTTTATTTATATATCTTTTTATTTTATTTTTTCGTTAAAGACCTTCAACCATTCGGTTGCGATCAGCTTTGCGCCTGCGGGCGCGGGGTGTACGCCGTCGTAGAGGTAATTTTCCGCCCCGTATTTCGCCGCGGCTTCGTCGAACTTATCTTGTAACTCTACGAAATACGCGCCGTAATCCTCCGCGATCTTCTTCGCGATCTCGGCGTATTTTTTCACTTCGAGGAATTCTTCCATCTTTCCTTGCCCGGAAGTCGCTTCCCCTTCTAAAACGAACGGTTCGCAAATGATGATTTTTAAATCGGGCAATCTTGCCTTCGTATCTTCGATCAGCATACGGTAGACCTTTTCCCAACGTTCGATATCCACGCCGTTTTGCGCACCCAGTTCGTGCCATATATCGTTGATACCGATCAAAATACTCAAAACGTCGGGACTATGGTTCCATACGTCCGCTTTGATACGCGCGTACAAATCTACGATTCTATTGCCGCTGATGCCGCGATTGACAATCTCGTATTGATTTGGACAGTTGAAAAGCAATTCGCTTGCAATCAGGTTGGGATATCCCACTCCGTACTTAAATGCAGGATGTTCTATTTCTCTGTTCCTGCCCATATCGGTGATCGAATCGCCGTAAAACAAAATTTTCATAACACTCCTAACCGTCCTCTTTTACAGTTCCGCGATGTCAAACGAATTTTTAATGATCTTTCTGCCCTCTTTCACGCTTTCGATATCGCCGCAACCGACCATCTGCATCATCAAATTGCCGATCGCCGTACCTTCCGCAGGGCCGGTGATAACTTTCTTGCCCGTATATTTCATCGTCATTTCGTTGAGCAACATATTTTTACTGCCGCCGCCGATAATGTTCAACGTTTCGTATTTCTCGCCCGTTACTTCTTCCAAAGCTTTCAAGGACAAATCGTAATATTTCGCAAGGTTGTCGTAAATGACGTACGCCATTTCCCCGACCGTCAATTCCTTCCCCGCCGCCGCGTTGATTTCCGCGGTCATGTTTTCGGGCGCAAGGAACCGCTGATCGTTTACGTTGATATCGCAATCGATGGGATTTTGTCTTGCCATATCCGCAAGTTCGGCAAAGCTGTACTTATCCCCCAGCTCGTGTCTGACCTGCTGGATCATCCAAAGCCCCATGATATTGATTTGCAAACGAACGGTGTGGTTCAAACTGCCTTCGTTCGAATATCCTGCGTCCAACGCGCTCTTGGACGTATGCGCTTTATTTTGTTCTACGCCGAGAAGCGACCAAGTACCGCTGGAAATATACGGCGTTTGCGCTTCCAAAGGCG
>JAFUIT010000101.1 GCA_017468345.1 Clostridia bacterium | reverse complement strand
GCCATAGCGACTTACGCCTAACGGCGTTAAGAGCGCAACCTACGGTTGCTTTATAAAAGGCTGTAACGCCCTATGGGCGCGACTGCCGTCGAGGCGTAAAGGCTCTGCCTTTACAATCCGCAAGGGACAATGCCCCTTGACCCCTTATCTGGAACTATTTTGCTTAAAAATCCTCGTCGTCATCGTCCTCGTCGTCTTCGTCGTCTTCTTCGTCGAGGTCGTAATAGTCGTCCGCGGAAACGTATTCGAAATCGTCTTCTTCTTCCTCGGTTTCTTCTTCCTCCATTTCCTCGTCTTCGTCTTCTTCAAATTCGGAATCGGGGATACCGAGATCCATTTCTTCTTCCTCATCGTCGAGGTAACTTCTCCACGACGCGTCTTCCTTTTCATCGTCCTCCTCGGTTTCTTCATCGTAGCTGGCTTTCTTTTTGCATTCTTCACACATCTTTTCGCCAAGCACCATGTAGTTTTCACCGCAGATCGGACAAAGTTCGTTTTCCTCTACGTTATCCTCCGCATCAAACCCGTCGGAGAAAGTACGTTCGCCGCTTAATTCCTTCACGCAAACGTCGCAATATTCCTGCGTGTCCGCATCGATAAAGTTCAATTCGCATCTGGGACAAATAATATATCTCGCCATTCTGATTTTCCCTCGTTATCGGTTTACACCTTGATTTTGCTATATTATATTAAGAATTACCGATTTTGTAAACTGTTTTTTACCCTATTTTTCAATATTTTAAAAATTTTCTTATATTTTTTATAAAGAAAAGTCGTTTCCTTATCGAAAACGACTTTTTTCTTCTTTTTATTCTTGTTCTTCAGCGTTCGTTTCAACTTCCGCTTCGGCTTCCGTTTCAACAACTTCCTCCGTTTCAGCTTCCGTTTCTTCGTCTGCATATACGTCGATCGACTTGTCATCCGTCGTGTCGATCTTCTTACGCTTGTATGCGTTGACGGTTGCCTCCGCTTCTTCTCTTGCCGCCTTCTTCTTGCTGAGAATGATCACGGGTACGGTGATCGCTACCGCTACCACGATCACAGCCGCCGCAATGATCAAGCAAATCTGCCAGGTTTGCAAACCGCTTTCCTCGTCCGCTGTTTCCGTTTCAGAGGGGAGAGTCGATCTCCAACCTTCTTCCATCGTGTCTTTGTCTTCCGCCTTGATCACGTCGTCCGCTTTACCGACGATGCTGATCAAATCGTTTGCTTTTTGCGCCGCCGTGAAGTCAGTGAATACTTTGTATTCATCTTCTTCATACAAGCCGTCGTTGTAGAGTTCTTCTACCAACTTCGCATCGCCCGTACGGTAGTAATACGTCATCGCTTTTTTGATGGTATCCTTTTCCGTCAAGTCGTTCATCTTTTCGTAAACGGCTTCATATGCTTCGTTGTTCGCTTCGATATCCGCCAACGCGATCTTGGTCGCATAGATATAATTGTAAGAAGTCGAACCAACCGCTTCCGCGTTTGCATACATCAATACGTTATCGAAAATTTCGGGTTTGTACCAGCTGGACGCGAAATCCACGTAGCTGATGGTCACGGGCTTATATTTCGATTCTGCGCCGAGGCTGGGAAGGTTTTCATATACCTTCTTTTCGCCCGTATAATCGATTCTACTGAGGTTATAGCCGCTGGTGCTTGCACTCGTTACAGGGTGCGTACCCGCCGCATAGTAATACAGCACGCCGTTTTCCGTCTTCCAAAGAGTTGCGTCCGTAGGCGCGTCGCAAATTGCGATGGGATCGCCCGTGTTCGTTGCCTTATAAATCTTCGAATCCGCAATATACAAATAGGTATGCGTGCGAACGCCGCTTTCTTCCTTCACTTCAAACAGTGCGGTTGCCGACGCGTTCGTCGTGTTGTTGGCTACCTTTTCTTTCTCGCCGTTTGCAAGCACTGCGTTTGCCGCGCCATGGTTTTCGGAGAGGTAATACAACGCTGTATCCGTCGATTGATCGCCCGTCTTGGTGAAGTAAATACCGCCGTTTTCATAGCGGGTAAGCGTATAAGTGTAACCCTTCAATTCCCCACGGTCTTTCGCATCGTGCGCGTCGTTGAATTCGTTTACGCCTTCCTGGTTTTTACCGACGCCGTCCAGCACAAGCTTACCGAGGTTAACGTACGGATAGGTCGAATAATCGTCGAAATCGTAAATTGCTTCGTAATCCGTTCCGTTTTCCTTCGCCGTCTTCTTCGCTTCTTCGTTTTGCGCTTCCATCCAAGCCTTGTCGAAGTCGTACGTTCTGCCGCCTGCTACCGTGTAGGACGCTTCGTCCGCGTCTTCGCTTGCCGTAGCCGCCGCATTTACGCAGTAGACTTGGTTATACGTTGCCGTCAACGGAGTATCGGTATCCGCGTCCGTTTGTACGCTCATCGTATAATAAACGTTTCCGTTCGTCAAATCTTTCTGATCGTAGAAATACGTACCGCCTTTAACAAGCACTTCCACGTTGCCGTTGGAAGTATTGTACGATTTCAAAGCGCCGTCTTCTTCATACAAACAGTATACCACGCCGTCGTCTTCCTGTACAAAACGGTATTTCGCCGCGTTGTTAGACAAACGGAAGTAATAATCCTTCATCGTTTCCGAACCGTCAAGCTTTGCGCGCTTGAAGTCGATCCAAGAATTGGTAACTTCGCCGTGCATATTCTTGCCCGTCGTCGGCGTTGCATAGTATACGTAATCGCCGTAAATATAAATACCCGAATTGTAATTTTGCGAAACGAACAACATGGGAACGACTACGTCTGCTTGATCGTATTTGCCCGCGGTCAAATCCGCTTTTTTAATACGCATCAGCGAGCCTTTTACCACTTCGCCGTATTCGTTGGACGCCGTATAATCTTCCATACCGTTGATATAATAGATATAATCCCCTTTTTCTACCGCAAAGCCGCCGTTCGAATATGCAGGCGCTTCGCTGGACGTGTAGTCAAGCTTATCCGCTTTGTAATAACCGCCTTTGCACGCCGTCATTGCAAGCGTTGAGCCCAAAAGCGTAGCCGCAACCACCAAGCTGATCCATTTTTTTGCTGTTTTCCTCATGTATAAGGACTCCTTTATCGTGTCGCCGACGCGCTGCAAAAAATTAGCATACGCCGACTATATTATCGCATACTCTATTATATATCAAAACGTCAATTAAATCAAACAAAAACGCCGACCTTTTTATTATTTTTCTATGAAATTTTGCATTTTGGAGGATTTTTGCGTATGGAACCTTTCGGGTTATTCCAATTTTTACAATCTTTGCTAACAAATCCCTCCGTTTCCCCACTTTCGGGAAGCGACGAACCGACGGAAACGAAAACACCGCCCAGCACCGAGCCTACCCCCGCCGAGCCCTTGCCGCAAAGCAATAACGACGCCTATCTTCAATTTATTGCCAACCATGAAAAGCGAGCAAAACAAACGAGAAAACCATAAAAAAGCACCCCTTGAATGGGGTGCTTTTGGGGGTTTATACACCTAAAGCCGTATTGATTTTTGTGCGCTCTTCATGAGAAGCCGTCATGCTTTTTTGGTTGGTACAATCATAAAACGTACCGCAAGCACTGTGATAGCGCACCTCTTGCTTTTTTAAATAAAAAATATAATCAAAAACGCAATTCGGGGTTTTTTCTTCCCACGCCCCGTCGTTTAATACGTCGACAACATACGTCCGATCCTCTCCGCTTAATTCCACCGTGCTTGCGTTTTGAATAGAATGGCAACAGTGATCCCACGGCAGTTCGTACGTTTTTTTCTCACACCCCACAAGGCAAAGCACGCAAAGGGTTGCAATAACGATACTTGCTATTTTTTTCATAGGATATCCTCCTTTTGTAAACGTTTTATATTACTATTATACAAAAATTTTGTAATACTCCCGCCCTTACTTATTCTCTTGATCAAGTTTAATTTTGTTGTATATAAGGTCTTATAGTGCATTCATCTTGAATAATCACGATTTCATAATTTTCAAATTGCAGAATTTCAGCGTCCTCTACTTTCTTTGTTTTCCATGCATATTTTCTCCATTCGTTAATGGAAACCAATTTGTTTTCAATTGCGTCCTTTATAAAAATATATTCAGCGGTTACAGATATAAAATACGTATCGTCTAAATTTAACCTCTCTACAAAAATTTTATAACCATCCAGCGTTCCAACATACTCTTTGGGTTGATTTTCCTCTACGGTTATTACTAAAAAATGGCTAACGCCTTTTTTATTGTATTGCGCATCATACATCCATTTACAACCAACGGATGCCAACATAAAAAACAACATCAAAAAACATATCACGATTTTTTTCATACAATTATACCCTTTGATTGCGTCTCAGTATATCTAACAGTTGTATTATATCATAATTTTTGCAAAAAGTAAATAGGACGGCTTTATTTTTCCGTGTAACCGCATTATCTCCATAATCTACAAATAAAAAACCCCAAAACCTGTGGTTTCGGGGTTTTTGTAACCTTTTGAAAAATTCCCAATTATCTCTTCGAGAACTGAGGCGCACGACGAGCTTTCTTCAAGCCGTACTTCTTTCTTTCCTTTGCACGAGGGTCGCGGGTAAGGAAACCTGCTGCCTTCAATGCAGGACGGCTGTTTTCTTCTGCTTCGAGCAATGCACGAGCCACGCCAAGACGGATAGCGCCTGCCTGACCAGTGTAACCACCGCCGATTACGTTTACGAATACGTCGTATTTCGTTTCAACGTTGATTTCAACAAGGGGCTGTTTTACGATGTACTGCATCGTACCCTGAGGGAAATAGTCTTCGAAAGCGCGATCGTTGATTACGATCGTACCGTTACCGCCGGGGATAAGACGAACACGGGCGATAGCCTTCTTTCTTCTACCCGTTCCCCAGAATTGAAGTTTCTTTTTAACGTTTGCTTTTGCCATTTTTCAATCCTCTCCTTAGTCAAGTTTGAGCACTTCGGGCTTCTGTGCAGCGTGGTTGTGTTCAGCGCCTTTGTAAACTTTGAGCTTCTTCAACATTACTCTGCCGAGGCTGTTCTTGGGCAACATACCCTTTACCGCTTCGTATACGGCAAGGTCGCTCTTTTCTTCCATCATTTTCTTGTAGGAAATTTCTTTAAGACCGCCGATGTAACCGGTGTGGTATCTGTAGAATTTGTTTTCCAACTTCTTGCCGGTGAGTACCGCTTTATCGGTATTGATGATGATTACGAAATCACCGCAGTCAACGTTGGGAGTGAAGGTGGGTTTGTTTTTACCGCGAAGTACGGAAGCGACACGGCTTGCAAGACGACCGAGAGGCACACCTGCAGCGTCCACGACGTACCACTTTCTTTCAACCGTTTCGGCATGTGCCATATAGGTTTTCATAATATGTTACTCCTTATTTCGTGTATATTTTTTTCTTTTTCGATTTTGTATACAGCCTTGGTCACTTTTCCTTTAAAAATCCGTTCAACTAACGGGGAAAAACAGGTTTTTCAAGGGGTTTCCCTTGGCTTGCCTATTTATTGTATTATGAAACGAAATTTAAGTCAAGCTGTTTTGCGTCGACTTTTTCAACTTTTTTTAAAATTTTTAATTTTTTTTGAGTTTTCCACATTTTATTTCACTCCCCCTTTTGTTTTCAAGGATTTTTCCGTTTTTTCTTCTCCTCACGCTTGAAAATTTCCCCCGCTTTCCTTTTATTTTTATATATTATATATATTGTATAGCTATACACATTCCGTTTGCTTAAAAGGGACAATCCTTCATTCTTGTCCATCTTTTTCTTTTTACCGCCCTTTAATCGTTTGCTTTTTTTTAAAAAATGGGATATAATGATATCGTCAAACGTAAATTTTTGGAGGACACTGATTATGCCTTTGGTAACTACTACCGAAATGTTTAAAAAAGCGTACGCGGAAAAATACGCTGTCGGCGCATTCAACGTAAACAATATGGAAATGATCCAAGCGATCGTTGAAGCGGCAAACGAGGAAAAATCCCCCGTTATCCTTCAGGTATCCGCTGGCGCAAGAAAATACGCAAATCCCGTATATTTGAAACACCTTGTACAAGCTGCAGTCGAAACGAACGATATTCCCATCGCGATGCACCTTGACCACGGCGCTGATTTTGAAATTTGTAAAGCTTCCATCGACGGCGGTTTTACTTCCGTTATGATCGACGCTTCCTCCCACCCTTGGGAAGAAAACATCGCCATCACGAAAAAGGTCGTTGAATATGCGCACGACCACGGCGTTGTTGTAGAGGCGGAACTCGGTACGCTTGCGGGTATCGAAGACGACGTAAACGTTTCCGCAGAACACGCGCATTTCACCTCCCCTGACGAAGTAGAAGAATTCACCGCACGCACGGGCATCGACTCGCTTGCGATCGCGATCGGTACTTCGCACTGCGCTTATAAATTTAAGCCCGGTCAGGACCCCAAACTCCGTTTGGATATCTTGGAAGAAATCGGCAAGAGATTGCCCGGCTTCCCCATCGTTTTACACGGCGCATCCTCCGTTCCTCAGGACAAGGTTGCAATCGTAAACCAGTTCGGCGGCCATATGCCCGACGCAATCGGCATCCCCGAATCGGAACTTAGAAAAGCTGCTCAGATGGCGGTTTGCAAAATCAACATCGACAGCGACCTCCGCGTAGCGTTCACGGCGGCAATCCGTAAACACTACCACGACTTCCCCGGACACTTCGACCCTCGCCAGTACTTGGGCGACGCGCGCGCTATGATGAAAGAAATGGTAAAACATAAGATCGTCAACGTGCTCGGCTCGGCTGGCAAAGCGTTTTAATTATTTATGGTAGCAAAAACCCACCTCGGTTGAGGTGGGTTTTTACTTTTATTTCCAAAAATGAGCATACCATGTCCTTAATAAACGGCTTTTATCAAAAAATCCCCGACTTTCGTCGAGGACTTTTTTGCTTTTTAAGCTCCTATGCGATTAAAGTTCTGCGAAGTACTTAATCGTTCTAACCATCTGGCTGGTGTAGGAGTTTTCGTTGTCGTACCAGGAAACGACCTTAACAAGCGTCGTGCCGTCGCCCATGGGCATGCACTTCGTCTGCGTAGCGTCGAACAAGGAACCGTAGGTGATACCGATAACGTCGGAGGATACGATTTCTTCTTCCGTGTAACCGAAGGATGCGGAAGCTGCCGCCTTCATCGCTGCGTTTACCGTAGCTGCGTCAACTTCGCCTTCGCATACAGCAACAAGCTGAGTAAGCGAACCGGTGGGAACGGGAACGCGCTGTGCGCAACCGTCAAGAACGCCGTTGAGTTCAGGGATAACAAGACCGATCGCCTTTGCAGCACCCGTCGAGTTGGGAATGATGTTTACTGCTGCAGCGCGTGCACGGCGAAGGTCGCCCTTGCGGTGAGGACCGTCGAGAACCATTTGGTCGCCCGTGTATGCGTGGATCGTGGTCATATAACCTTTCTTGATCTTGGAAAGCTTGTTCAACGTGTTTGCCATGGGAGCAAGACAGTTCGTGGTGCAGGATGCAGCCGAAATGATGTTGTCAAGCTTGGAAAGGCTCTTTTCGTTTACGCTGTAAACGATGGTAGGAAGGTCGTTGCCTGCGGGAGCAGAGATAACAACTTTCTTCGCGCCTGCTTTGATGTGCGCTTCCGATTTTGCTTTCGAGGTGTAGAAACCGGTGCATTCGAGCACTACGT
>JAFUIT010000100.1 GCA_017468345.1 Clostridia bacterium | reverse complement strand
TTCCTCGCCAAGCGTACCTGCCACCGAATGGATCTTCGTGATCTCCAACGCCTCGTCAAAGGACATATCGGGCATTACGGACGGCAAGCACCGCGCAAGCATCGTTTTACCGCTGCCCGGAGGGCCTACGAACAATACGTTGTGTCCGCCTGCAACCGCTACTTCCAAAGCCCGTTTTGCCACCGCCTGGCCCCTTACGTATGCCAAATCGCCCGAAACCCGTCTTTCCTCCTCGGAACGCTGAAACGAACCTGCGGGCACGGGTAAGATCGGCTTTAAGCCGGAAAGGTGATCGTATACCTCGCGCAAAGTCTTTGCCGCGTACACTTCTACCCCTTGGATAAAACTCGCCTCACGCTCGTTGTCCTTGGGGATTACGAATTTTTTAAAGCCTTTGTCGCGCGCGGAAATAATGGACGGCAATACGCCCGATATGGGGCGCAAGTCGCCGTTTAAAGCAAGTTCGCCCAAAAATACCGTACCTTCTACTTCCGCTTGCAACGTGCCGTAACCGAGCATCAAGCTGATCGCCACGGGCAAGTCGAAGGACGAGCCCTCTTTCTTTACGTATGCGGGTGCGAAATTGACGGTGATTTTATGCGCGGGAAATTCCAGCATACTGTTTTTGATCGCACTTCTGACCCGTTCTTTCGATTCTTTCACGGCGGCGTCGGGCAAACCTACCATTTCATAGGAAGGCACGCCGCGCGCAATATCCGCCTCTACCGTTACGCATACTCCTTCCAAACCGGAAAGCGCATAACTTTGTACTCTTGCAATCATACCGCAAATCTCCCAACCCCGTCGGTTACGAATAAAAGGAACTCCGCAAGGAAAAACCTTGCGGACTTCGCGAGTGGTTAAATCTTAAAGAACCCGTTGGAGAACAAACTCATCCAACCGAACCATTTTGCACGGCTTGCAAATACGGTGTAGCCGTACATAGCGGGCAGGGACAGCGCGAAGATCATTACGAACACCGCGACCAACGTGCAAAGCGCAACGTTGACAAGTACTTTTTCCTGCACCGTTTCCCCTTCGGGGATCAACATACCGATCAAGGGCAAAAACCCAAGATACAGCACGTGAAAAAGCATACTCGACAACACGGAAACGTTGCCGCGTATAAGTCCTGCCGCCAAAGCAAGGATCATGCCGCCCAGCAAGACGCAATACGTTCTTCTCATGCGCAACGCCTTTTTATCCGTATTGTTTTTTACAAAGTCAAGGATCACTTTTACCGTCGAACCGACGAACGCCAAAGCCGCCGCTACGTATACCGCTATGTTGGGCAATACGTGCCAACCGAGGTACGAACCCTCCGCCGCGGACGTTACACCCGTATACAATGCCGCGGGTTTAAAAGGCAATATCCACGAAAGCACGGACGCGTTCGACGCCGTATACGTCGTCACGCCGTTATCACGGAAGGACGCCTTGATCCCGTCCCAAAGCATAACGAGGAAGTTGACTTCTTCACTGTTGGTCGAGCGCACGTATGCCGAATAGCAAAGGATCGCCGCAAACAACATAAACAGCAACGTACCCATAACGAAGGACAACGCCGCAAAACCGTAGCTGAGACGGGTTTTGGTCATATACGCGTTCTTTTCTCTTTCGATCGCGTCTTCCCCTTTCTCCGCCGCCTTTTCCAAAGCAACCGCATGCGCCAACTTTTGTCTTCTCAAACCAAAGCCGAATACCGTAAGCACGCCCGCAACGGGAATCAACGCCGTGATATCCATGGCGATTGCCGCCGCCGCAAATAAGCCGGATACGAGGATATTCGCCGCGCCGCGAAGCATATCCTTAGAGGAGATGCCGTGCGCGAAGAAACGGTACATAAAATACGCGCTTGCTACGATCGCGCTTGCGATCATGACGTAAGGCGCGCCCAAACGGCCAACCGTCGTCGCCAAACCGCCCACCATCAACACAAGGCTGAAATAGAATGCAAGCTGTTCACGTTTCGTCAATTCTTTCAAAAGAAGGAAAGCGAATACGATCAACAGACAAGTCGCGATAAACGCAGGCAAGCGCAACGCAAACACGCTGGTGCCGAACATTGCAACGGAAGGCGTCATCAAAATGGTCGCAAAGTAGTTGAAGTTTCCGTCCAACGTATACGTTGCGTCGTATTTATCATTGCCGCTAAGTACGTTTTGTACGGAACTCATATAATACGCTTCTTCTTGCGTAAAGCAATATTTCGCGTCGTTTTCGATGGATACAACGCCCTCATCGTTGATGAAACGCGCAAAGTTTTCCTGTGCGTCCAACGTTGCGTTTACTTCCGCCGAAGTATAATCGGTGCCGATCACGTACCCGTTCAAAGCAACGATTTCATTGTTTTTGTTGATGGCAACGATTTCGTTCAAATTCAAAGTCACGTTGGAGGTAAGCGAAATCTTTCTCACACTTCTGCTTTGTCCCGTCGCAACCGAAATCCAGTTATACAACGCGCCGCTTTTGTTTTCCGCGCTGGTAATGTTGCCGATTTTGACGTCGCCGCCGAATTTCGACCAGCTCGTCACTTTGGAAGGCGCGGAAGTAGAAGAAGTCGTTTTCACTGTAATCGTCGCATCTTCCCCCAACTCGGTGTGGATCGCGCCGACGTTGATATAAATTGCTTTCAACGTTTCGCTTGTGTTCAGTTGATAATAAACGGTTTCGTCTTTTACAACCGTCATTGCATCCCCCGTCGTTTTCGCACTGCCGAGCGTAAACATACCCGCCGTCAAAAACGCAAGGATCAGTAGGATAAACGCCCAAGTATATGCGGTTATCTTTTTCATGGTGCTCCTTCGGAAAACTCCCCTAAAAGGGGAAAATTCCCTTCCTTATATATTATCTGCCCTCTATTGTAACCGAAAAAACAAAAAAATTAAACCAAATTGCAGGTGGTTTTGTAAAAAATAAGGCAGAGTATTACTACTCTCCCCCTCTTTCTATTTTTTCATATCACAGTGAATGTACTTATCGTCCGCGGCAAATGCACGAAAGTACTTATAGTGAATGCGCGAAACTCCCTTAAAAAACGCACGCTAAGACACCAGCGTTCCGCTGGACCTTGTCATGAGTGCCTTCTCTCATTTCTTTATCCAACTCCGCATATCACAGTTTCAAAACGAAGCTCCCTTAAAAAACGCACGCTAAGACACCAGCGTTCCGCTGGACCTTGTAATGAGTGCTTTCCCTCATTTCTTTATCCAACTCCGCATATCACAGTTTCAAAACGAAGCTCCCTTAAAAAACGCACGCCAAGACACCAGCGTTCCGCTGGACCTTGTAATGAGTGCTTTCCCTCATTTCTTTATCCAACTCCGCATATCACAGTTTCAAAACGAAACTCCCTTAAAAAACGCACGCTAAGACACTAAGTCTGGCTGCAAGATCATCTTGTAAAAAAATAAGTTCACCGTTGACTTTGGGTGAACTTATCCTTTTCGGTTTAATATCCGACTTAAATTTTTTCCTTAACTTTTGCAGCTTTACCGGTAAGACCGCGCAGATAGTACAACTTCGCTCTTCTAACCTTACCCTTTCTCACAACCGTGATGGATGCAATTTTCGGGGAATGAAGAGGATAGGTTTTTTCTACGCCTACGCCGTAAGAAATATGGCGTACGGTGAAAGTTTCGGAAATGCCGCCGTTTCTCTTTGCGATTACGACGCCTTCGAAGTTCTGTACACGTTCCTTACCGCCTTCGATGATCTTGTAGCCAACCTTAACCGTGTCGCCTACGTTGAATGCGGGAACTTCGGATTTCATGCTTTCAGCGTTGATTGCTTCGATAATTCCTTTCATTTTAGACTTTACCTCCGTAATTTACGAAACGTTCATAACCCGCTGCGTGATTCCTCATCACGCCCAAACAAAAAGGCAGCGGAACGCTCGAAGTCGACAACTATTATATATGATTTCTTACCCAAAGGCAAGCGTTTTTGCTCCGATTTTATGAAAAATTTTTATTTTTTCCGATAATCTTATAACGTAAACGCAAATAGATACAAGTAATACGCCACGAAACCGCAAAGCATCAAAATGCCGCCCCAACGCACCACTTTATGTCCTTTCAAATACCCAAGCACCGCCAAAAGTACCGCCGCACCAATCGCAATCGTGCCGTCGATCAAAAATTCTTTCGCGAAAGTCAACGGAATAATCATCGCAGAAATCCCGATCGTACGCAAAATATTAAAAATACAGCTACCAACGATATCTCCGATGGCAATGTCCGTTTCTCCCTTGCAAGCCGCCAAGACCGAAGTGACAAGTTCCGGTAACGATGTCCCGACCGCCACCACCGTCAAACCGATGATACGGGAGGAAATGCCCATCTTTTCCGCGATCGCCGTCGCACCGTTGACCGCAAACTGAGCTCCGAGCACGACGAGTGCCAAACCCACCATCGTAACGACACTTAAAAACCAGGTATGCGCCTTCATCCCCTCGTACCAGCCTTTAAAACCCTTTAAAACTGGCTGTTCCGCCTTTGAAACGCTTTCCACTTCATGATCGTTAAGATCCGCAATTTTTTCTTTCTTTCGATTGTGCAAAGCCCACCAAATCAAGACAACCGTGTATACCATGGACAAAACGAACAGTAAAATTCCTTCCCAACGCTGTACCGTACCATCCAAGCCGAATAACACTAAAATCACGGATGAACCGATCAATACGGGAAAATCCATCCGCAGCGTATCTTTATGCACGACAAGCGGACAAATGATCGCCGAAATACCTAAGATCAATAGGATATTCATGATATTGCTCCCCACGATATTGCCGATGGCAATACTCGCATCGCCGTTAATCGCGGAAATAATAGAAGTAGCAAGTTCGGGGGCACTCGTACCGAATGCAACGATCGTCAAGCCGATGATCAACTGCGGCACGCGTAATTTTTCCGCAATCCCCGCCGCGCCGTCTACGAACCAATCTGCACCTTTTACCAAAAAAACGAAACCGATGACCAATAACAAAATCGCCAACCAAAGTTCCATATTTTTCTCCTTTCAAAATTTTTTTTATTTTACCATATTCTTCAAAAAAAGTCAACGCAAATTTATTGTCTTTTCTCCTTTTCTCTTGACTTTGATTTTTTGTTGTTTTATAATGATTATATTGTAAAAAACAAAGGGAGGTTTCCTTATGGATTTTCTTTTAGAAGGTTTTAAGGCGCTCACTTGGCAACAAGTCGTTATGTGGGCGATCGGCGGTATTTTGATATACCTCGCCATTAAAAAGGACATGGAACCTGCCCTGCTCCTTCCCATGGGGTTCGGCGCAATCCTCGTCAACCTGCCCCTTTCCCCTGTAATCGGAAGCGGAGCAAACGGCGAACACTTAGGCATCATCACCTCGCTTTTTAAGGTGGGTATCGAAGCGAGCGAAGCTATGCCCCTGCTCCTTTTCATCGGCATCGGCTGTATGATTGATTTCGGGCCTTTGCTGACAAACCCGAAGTTGTTTATCCTCGGCGGCGCGGCACAGCTCGGCATTTTCGTTACGATCATTCTTGCGGCAATGATCGGCTTCCCTTTGAACGACGCGGCTTCCATCGGTATCATCGGTGCGGCGGACGGCCCTACGGCAATCCTCGTTGCTATGCAGCTCGCGTCCAAATACCTCGGCCCGATCATGGTCGTTGCTTACTCGTACATGGCGCTTGTTCCCATCGTACAACCGACCGTCATTAAACTGTGCACTACGAAAAAAGAGCGTTTGATCAAAATGAAATACAACGCAAAACAAGTGCCTCAGCTGATGCGCATCTTGTTCCCGATCATCGTTACGGTCGTTTCGGGGCTGATCGCACCCGATTCCCTTTCCCTTGTCGGTATGTTGATGTTCGGTAACCTGCTTCGTGAATGCGGCGTTCTTAAGTCCCTTTCCGAAACGGCGCAAACGACTTTCTCTAACATTATTACGCTGCTTCTCGGCATCACGATTGCTTTCCAAATGCAAGCAGCGGCGTTCTTGTCTTTTGAAACGCTGATCATTATGGCGCTCGGCTTGTTCGCATTCGTATTCGACACGGTCGGCGGCATTATGTGTGCAAAACTGATCAACCTGTTCTCGAAATAAAAAATCAACCCCATGTTAGGCGCGGCGGGTATTTCCGCATTCCCCATGGCGTCCCGCGTCGTTGCAAAAATGGGAAAGAAGGAAGACCCTTCCAACCACCTTTTGATGCACGCGGTCGGCGCGAACGTTTCGGGGCAGATCGCTTCCGCCATCGTCGGGGGCTTGATCATCGGTATTCTCGGCCCCTTCTGCGGTTTATAAGGAGGTATCGTTATGTTGAATATATTGAACGCATTGTTGGCATTTGAAAATCTCGACCCCATGAACTGGGACGTATTGAAACCCGCCCTCAACTTCCTTTGGCAGGGTTTGCTTGCGATTTTCGTCGTAATCGGCTTGATCATCGTCACCGTCAAAATCACGGCGTTTGCAATCGATAAAGCGACGGAAGCGAAGAAACAACGCCAGGAAAAAGAAAACGAGGACGAAAACTCGGCGCAATAAATAAAACGGACCGACCGCGCATACTATATCGTGGTCGGTTTTTTATCAAGATTGTGTTATAAAAGGACTTAATCATGACAAATTTTCTCATTCGGCTTTTCGTCGGAAAACATCAAGATCCCTCCAACCCTGCGGCGCGGAGTAAATACGCCTCCTTGGCGGGTTTTACGGGGATTCTATTAAACGTATTGCTGTTTGCGGGCAAATTGACCTTGGGTATCATTGCAGGTTCGGTCGCGATCATCGCGGACGCATTTAACAACATTTCGGACGCAGGGTCCGCCATCGTGGCGCTCATCGGTTTCCGCCTTGCGTGTAAACCCGTGGATAAGGAACACCCCTTGGGACACGGTCGGTTGGAATACGTTTCGGGTTTCATCGTGGATATGCTGATCATTTTGGTGGGGTTTGAACTGCTCACTTCCTCCGTCGATAAAATCGTAAACCCCTCCCTGCCTACGGTTGGAAACGTTACGCTGATTGTCTTGGGAGCTGCGATTTTGGTAAAACTTTGGCTGTTCTTCTTTTACAGAAAAATCGGCAATGCCATTTCCTCCTCCTCGCTCAAAGCTTCCGCATTTGACAGTTTAAGCGACTGCGTCGCCACCGCGTTGGTTATGATCTCCGGCATCGTCGCGCGCGTTTGGAACGTCGGCATCGACGGCTGGGCAGGCGTTTTGGTTGCGGTATTTATTCTGTTCACGGGCATCAAAGCCGCAAAGGAAACGATCGATCTTTTGCTCGGCTCGCCCCCCTCGAAAGAATTTATCCAAGATATTTACGATTTTACCAAAAATTATTCCAACATCATCGGTATTCACGACGTAATGGTACACGATTACGGCCCCGGCAGACAAATCGTTTCTTTCCACGCGGAAGTATCGGCGGATTCCGATATCAACGTTGCGCATGAAGAAGTCGATCAGTTAGAACGGGATATGCATGAAAAGTTCGGCTGTATCGTCACCGTATATCTCGATCCCATTGTCATGAACGATCCGCTCGTCAATGAAATGCACGAGATTGCTGTAAACGCAGTCAAAACGGTCAATCCCGATTTCACCTTGCACGATTTCCGTATGACGATCGGGGAAACCAGTTTCAATTTGATCTTCGATTTGGTACTGCCTGCCGATTGTAAAATGTGCGCCGCCGATGCGGAAAAAGCGGTAAAGGAAGAAATCAAAAAACAGCGGGAAAACTGTTTCTGCGTGATCCGCGTAGAACACCCGTTTGTATAAAGAATTGCAAAAAAACAAGCCACCGTGTACGCGGTGACTTGTTTTTTTGATATTTATTGCACTTAGAGCATCGGCGCAAAAATACGTACGATCGCGCGCAACATTTTTTGAAATAAATTCGTTTTCACCATTTCTTCCGTAATGAAAATGCTCTTTTGGAAGGTATCGTCCATATCTTTACGAATATCCGCAATCGACGCGCAGTTATACACCCAAACTCCATTTTCGAAGTGATGAACCAAACTGCGGTAATCAAGGTTGATTGTTCCCACCATAGCGATCTCGTCGTCGACAAGATAGCATTTCGCATGCACAAACCCCGCCTCGTATTCGTAAATTTTGACACCCGCCTTCATCAGTCTTTGATAGAAAGTTTTTGTCATTTCAAACACGATTTGCTTATCGGGGATATGCGGCACGATGATCCGAACGTCCACCCCTTTGATCGCGGCGTTTTCAAGCGCCAAACACATATCGTTGTCAATGATCAAATACGGGGTCATAATATACGCGTGACGTTTCGCGTTCGACAGCATATCGACAATCAAACTTTGCGCCACTCTGCGCCTATAAATGGGCGCAGGGCCATCCCCAAACGGGATCAAATACCCCCTCTCTTTTTCCGTGGACGTCGGGTATAAAATATCCGTGGATAAGTTCTCGGGTAACTCCTTAACGTTGACGCCGTAATCGATCAGAAAAAGTTTCGTCAACTCGTACACGCCCTCGCCTTCCAAGCGAATACCCACGTCTTTCCAGTGCCCGAAACGCTGTATTTCATTGATATATTCATCTGCGATATTAACGCCGCCCGTATAGCCGATTTTACCGTCTATCACCGTGATTTTTCTATGGGAACGGTTATTAAATTCGTTATTCGCCTGCCCCTTTAAACGGGAAAACGGCGTTGCCTTTATTCCAAATTCATTCAGCTGTTTCGCGTAATTTCCGGGCAAAGTAGACATACAGCCGATATCGTCGAACACCACGCGCACGTCCAACCCCTGCCCCGCTTTTTCTTTTAAAATATCCAAAATCGAATTCCAGAAAACCCCTTCTTCAATGATGAAATATTCCATATAAATAAACGTTTTTGCCTGCTTTAAATCGTAGAGCATATTTTGCCACATATCCTCTCCGAGCGCAAAATACGTTTGCTTTGTATTTGTGAAAATATGACTGCCCGACAGCGTGCAAAGCAATTTCGCTTGATTGTACGCGGTCGCGTTTTCCTCTTTTAAGTCGGAAAAATGCGTTTCGTCTTTTTCGGGATATTTTTCACCGTACAATCTTCTCAAACGGCGCACGTATTTTTTACTGAACGTCCGCGAATAGAAGATGAAGTACAGCATAAACCCAACGATGGGTAAAATCAACACAAACAACAGCCACGGTATTTTATACTCGGGATTGTCGTTCGAGGCGATAATTTTAACGACGCAAAAAATTTCCGTCGCCCACAGCGCAAGGTAAAAATACGGAATAATGATACACAGCGCAACGACGATCCCGATGATCGCCAACACTTCCAAAATCGTAATGATCGCGGCGAGAATATACCGAACGGGAATGTAGTTGTATTCCCGTTCAATCGTTTTTGTACCCGTTTTGACCGAATATTTCTTTTTCATTTTTCATCCCCCGTAAAAGGCTGAAAGCCCGACCGCGTTGTGGGGCTTTTTTTCTTATTTCTTTTTTGCCGCGTCGTAGCGCGCGTTTGCCGCCGCCGTTCTTTCTTTCGCTTCGGCGATCTGCTTTTCGCGTTCTTCCTGCATTTTCGCAGCTCTTTCCGCAGGCGTCATATGCGCGTCGTCCCAGCTCTTTTTTGCGTCCGCTTTCGCTTTTGCATAGGTGTTATGGCCTCTGTTTTCCTCAAAATTCGCCTTCGATTCCGCTTTTGCCGCCTCGAAGTTCGCCTTATCCACCTCGTGTTGCGCTTTTGCGCTTGCTTTCATGTCCTGAAATGCTTTCTTAAAAAATCCCATTGTTTTACCCTCCTTTTATACTTTTAAAATTTCATCGCTGAGCGCGAGGATTTCCGGTGCATACTGTTGTTTACGTTTCTTCAACATATTTTTATATAAGAAATAGTTAGCGCTGACCATCGCAATCCCTACAATTCCCACGGCAATACCAAGGGGCATTGCAAAAGACAAAGCCGCGCCGATCGTTTTCATGGCAAGGCACATACCCGTACCGAGAACAAGCGATCCCACCGTACCGAACGTATATGCAAATACTTCCGCAGGCGTGCGCACCTTTTTATCCATTTTGACCAAGCGGTCGATTTTTGTTTCCTTCTTCTCCGTGTATTCCTCACGGATCGATCTTGCGATCACATTTTCGTTGTTCATGATTTATATTCCTCCGAATTGTTTTATCTTTTTGGTTGCCTCATCTGGCTTTGTACTTGCATTATACGGTAAAAATATTTAAAAAACGCTAAAAATGCGTAAACGGTTTGCAAACGTTTTGTTAAAAAAATGTTAAACGCCTCGTTTTTGACAGTATTAAAAGAAAAAAACAGCCCTTCCGAGCTGTTTTTCTTTTTACTTTTCTTCAAAGGTCAAATAAGTGGCGGGGTCTACCTGCTTTCCGTCCTTTTTGATTTCGAAATGCAAATGCGCGCCGTCCTTATATTCTTCCCCCGTCGCCTCCGCAACCGTTGCGATCACGTCGCCCCGTTTTACTTCCGCACCGACGGTAAGGTTCTCATCCACCGCAATAAAGCGATACACCGTCTTTACGCCGTCGCCGTGGTCTACGGTAATTTCCGTACCCGTCAAAACGTCGTCGCGGTAAATGCTTTCCACCACGCCGTCCGCAACGGCAAGCACTTCCGTTCCCACTTCCGCCGTGAAATCCACACCCTTATGTTCGTAGTAGTTATTCAGCGTTTTGTTGTGGTAAAAACCGTAATCGTTGACGATCGACACCGTTTCCAAAGGCATCAGCATGCTTTCGGGCGTATTGACAACCGGCTCGTCGTTACCGCTGTCTAAGTCCACGTTGGGCGTATCATTGGGTTGTTCCTGCACCGAACTGTTGTTATTCACCGTGGGATCGGTTACCGTATTCTTATTCGTTACAAGCACCGCAATCAAAATAATCGCCGTCAACGTCAACGCGCACCCGATCGCGGTAAACAGATAAAATTTCTTTTCCTTGGTCATGCCCTTCTTCTTTTCGCTTCCGTTTTGTTCTTTCATTTCTTTCAATCCTCCGAAAATCGTTTTGTATGTAAATTTTTGCCTTCCTCTTTCTCTTTTATACCTGCGAAAACAAAAATATTTTGACTACGCTTTGGCAAGCGGCATATTTTAAAACCCGTCGAAAATAATGGGCGTCCCCACCGCCAAACGATCCCCTTCGATCGCAATATGCAAATTGATTTTACTTCCATATAAATATAAGCCGTCCGTCCATTTCGACGTATACCCGTAATAGGAAACCGTTTCCCCTACTTCTTCCGTAAACAGTATTTCCGCGCCGTATTTTTGTGCGATCGCCTGCGCTACGTCCGATTTCGTCGCATACCTGCCCCCTTCGTATTCCGATAAAAGGGTATGGACACATTCCCCTTTTACCCGTGTCAAGTCAGCCAACGACAAAGTTTTTTTTCGTAACCCTTGCGAGGATGCGGAATCGAGAAAATAGGTATGTTCCCCCGCGATCTCCGAAAGGCGGGATACGTTTACGGCTTTTACTCCAACGGCGAAAAATAAACAAAAAATCACCGCCAAGGCAAGGCAAATAAAATTTTTAAATCGGTAAGCAAACAAAAAAATCCCTCCCGCCGCGCAACCGTCAAGTCACGTCGCGAAAGGGATTATTGCCCGTTTTATTTTGTTTTATACCAAGAAATTAAAAATCGCTCAATTTCTCGCCACCAAGCAAATGCACGTGCAAATGATGCACCGTTTGACCGCCGTTTTCTCCTTGATTGATGATCACGCGATATCCGTCCTGTAACCCAAGTTTTTCCTCCAAGGTCGGAATGGTCGCAAAAATATGTTTTACGATGTCCGCGCGCGCGCCGTCCATTTCGGACAGCAACGCAAAGTGCGTTTTGGGAATGCAAAGATAATGCAATTTCGCCTTCGGCTCAATATCCCGAATAACGATCATCTTTTCATCCTCGTACAGTCTGGGGGAAGGAATATCCCCTGCTACGATTTTACAAAAAATACAGTTTTCCATAATATACTCCTCCTTACGGCATTTTTTTACTTTTCGATACGCGCGATCACGCCGTCCTTAAACAAACCTTCAACACGTACATGGGTGGGTTGTTTTTCCATTTCGCCCTCCACGTATACGCGGATATAATTCTCCGAATATCCTTCGGTATAGCCGTCGATACAGTTTTCGGGCACAATTTCCAACACTTTACCGACAAAAGCCTGCATATAGCGCTTTTTCTCCTCCGCGCCCTTTAAAAGCAGGCGTTCCACACGCTCTTTTTTCACAGCGGAAGGCAATTCTTTATACCGCTTATATGCGTTTGTGCCCTCTCTGGGCGAATAGGGAAAGGCATGGATCTGTGCAAACCCCGCCTCCTCTACGATTTTGAGGGAATCGGCAAAATCCTCCTCCGTTTCCGTCGGAAAACCGACGATAATATCCGTCGTGATCGCAGCAGAGGGAAACGCCTCGTAAATCATGCGGCATTTTTCCAAATATTCCGCCCGCGTATAATGTCGGTTCATCGATTTCAGCACTTTATCCGAGCCGCTTTGCAAAGACAGGTGAAATTGCGGTGCAAACCGCTTGACCTGCTGTAATGCGGAAAGAAAACGCTCCGTAATCAAACTGACCTCCAACGAGCCTAAACGAATACGCGTGTCCGCATCCTTTACGGCAAGCATCAAATCGGCAAGATCCCGCCCCTTTTCATCCTTGTATTCGGACACGTCGATCCCCGTCACTACCGTTTCCTGCGCAGTGCTTTGTAAAATCTCCGCCGCCGCGCTTTCCAACAATCGCGAACGGCTGCGGCCGCGCAAATAGGGAATCACACAATAGGAACAAAAACGGTTGCAGCCGTCTTGAATTTTGACGAAATTACGCGTTTTCAAACATTCGGGTAAGGGCATTTCTTCGTAAGATTTTTCCTCCTCCAAACAAATACCGCCCTGCTCCGTTTTCAGCCCCGAAGATACGATCTCCAACACTTTATTTTTGCGTTGAGCGCCCGTCACCGCGTACACGGTAGTCCCTTTTTGCGCAAAATCGACGGGGGATTTTTCCGACGCGCACCCACAAACGATCACCTTTGCGTTTGGATTGCACTTGATGGCTTTGCCCACCGTTTGACGGCTTTTTCGCTCCGCCTCCGCCGTGACGGCACAAGTATTGACAACGTACAAATCGGCAAAAACCAACTCCCGCGAGACCTCGTACCCAAGCTCCTCCAAACCGCGTATAATCGAACCGCTTTCCACGTCGTTTACCTTGCACCCGAGGGTGTAAACGACCGCCTTCATCGCAATTCACCAAGCGTAAACATCACGACGCTCGTCAATGCGACCGCCGCCGTTTCCGCACGCAAAATACGCTTACCCAAAGTAATCGACGCAAACCCTTTCTCGTTTGCCAACGTTTCTTCCTCACGGGAAAATCCGCCCTCGCTGCCGATCACGATGGCAACACTTCCGTTTAAATTCGCCACGTCGCATTTACTTTCCGTAGCAAACTCACACGCAAAAATCTTATTTTCATACCCTTCCGCACTGTCAAGCGCCTTTTTGAAATCGTCGTAATAGACCACTTCAGGCGCAGTTGCGCGCAAGCATTGTTTCGCCGCCTCTTTCGATACCTTGTTCAGGCGTTCTAATTTGTTTCCGTTCATATAAGCGGACGAATATTCCGAGGAAAACACCCCGATTTTCTTCACGCCGAGTTCCACCGCTTTTTGTACGATAAACTCGTTTTTGTCCGCGTTTTTCAAATACCCGAAAAGCAAGCAAACGTCCGCGCTTGCCTCCCGCGTCCCGACTTCACAGCGCACGACGTTAAGCAGCATACGCTTTTTCTCCACGCTGGCAATCACTGCGGTATATTCGTTGCCGCTATTATCGAGCAACACGACTTCATCGCCATTTGAAAGGCGCAAAACGTTTTTCGCGTGTTCGAATTCCTCGCCGCAAAGCTCTACCGTATCTTCAATTTTGTCCACAAAAAACCGTTTCAACGCAGACATGGTACTCTCTTTCCCTTATTTATGTTTCAAAACCAACGCAAACCACTCGCCTTTGCGTTTTTCAAATACGACCTGCATACCAACCGCCTCGTACGCTTCTTTTACCATCGCAAGACGGCTTTCGATGATACCGCTTAAAATCAACACCCCGTCCTTTTTTAAATTTTTCGGGATAGAAGGCGCAAGCATCTTCAAAACTTCGCCCGTGATATTCGCCATCATGATATCCCCTTGCACGTCTGTGTTTTCCAAGAGGTTCGAGTGTGCCACCACCGTTTTTTCGTCCACTCCGTTGAGTTTTGCATTGTGCAAAGAACTCTCTACCGCGATGGGATCAATATCCGTCAAATACGCCTTTTCCGCGCCGAGTTTGATGGCGGAAATCCCTAAAATACCGCTGCCGCAACCCACGTCGATACATACGGACGAGGGAGTGATATATTCCTGCATTAACTCCACGCACATCGAGGTCGTTTCGTGTTCTCCCGTTCCAAAAGCCATGTTCGAATCAAGCAAAACCACCTGTTCGTGGGGGGCAGGTGCGTAATCAATCCATTCCGGCACGACAACGATACCGCCAAGATGAATGGGACGGAAATGCTTTTTCCAAACGTCGATCCAGTCGTCGCCGTCCACCAAACGCTTGGTATCCTCCAACGTCCCGAAGGGCAAAAAGCCTTCGCTGCGTTCCTTCGCGTCCGAAATATCGCGTAAAATAGACGACACCACTTCGTCCGCGACGTCTTCCGCGACGTAGCATTTCACCAGCACGTCCGAGGGCTTGTCCGCTGTCAAATCGTCGTCCATATAATCCCAAAACGTGCTTTCCTTTGCCGTTTGCAGGGCGATGATATCCGCACGGTCGCAAATCGTCACGCCGTAGTCGGTGTAATTCCACATAATATCGGAAATGATTTCGCTCGCTTCCGTGGTAGTATGTATTGTCAGTTCAATGTATTTCATATTTGATTACCTCACCCCTCTATTATAACACGCCGCCTGCCGTTTTGCAAGTGTTTCAGGAAAGAAAAAGCCGCGCGGAAACAGTCCGCACGGCTTTCCAACAAACCGAATTACTTAATATTCTTATACATAGGGCCATACGCTTGGCAAGCGCGGTAATCCTGACCTTCTTTGTCCATACCAAATGCATTCCAACAAGCGGGACGGTAAACGTCTTCGTCGGGTACGTTGTGCATACAAACGGGGATACGGAGCATCGAGCAAAGAGTGATCACGTCCGCACCGATATGCCCGTAGGAGATCGCGCCGTGGTTAGCGCCCCAGTTGTTCATAACGTCATACGCCGTCT
>JAFUIT010000099.1 GCA_017468345.1 Clostridia bacterium | reverse complement strand
GGCCAAGTGTTCGAGGAAGAAATGTACGTAACTTGCCAAATCTATGATCCTACCGAAGGCGTTGATCCCGCCGTCCCTTCCGCGGAATATGATGCAAACGGCAATGTCATTATGATTCAAGAAGGCGATTACTACTATGTAGACGATAACGGCAACTGGCATCCTGCTGAAGGGGAAAAGGCTATTCGCGGTACTTGGAAATATTTATTGAAGACGGGCGAAGACTCCTCTGGGAACGACATTTATAAAACCGATTATAAGGTTGCTACGGATATGAACTCGTTGCTGAACAATATGACGAGCAACGTAAAAACGGCAACGCTGTACGAACTGAATAACGACGGCGTTATGGAATTCGATGAAATCATGCTGTCAACGGATATAAAAACAACCGTTAACGGCAATGATATCACTAGCGGTTTGACCAATGCAGGTATTGATACCGACACGCAAAAGAAGCTTGGTTGCTTGACCACCAATCAGGTGCTTGCATACCTCAGCATCGTACTTGCACTTTCTTAACCCCCTATTTTTCAATAAAATAAATTGCAATTATCGAAAAAACGAACGAAAAACGATTGACTATTTCTATGAAATAGGATATAATCGTATCGTACGGCTGTGAAAACGGCTGTTTTACCTTGCACATCGGGGCAGATGTGCCGAATAAGACCAGGAGGTGAAAAAATATGGCTAAATACGAAATGCTTTATTTGCTCAACAACGATTTGTCTGACGAAGCAAAAGACGCAAAGATCGCCAAATTCGAAAACGTAGTTACTTCGATGGGCGGCAGCGTTGCAAGCTCGGACAAGTGGGGTACGAAGAAAACCGCATACCCCATCAAGTTTAAGAACGAATCCTATTACGTTCTTATGACGTTTGAAGCAGACGGCAAGGTAGTAGAGGAGCTGAAGCGTATCGCGCTTATCGACGCTGACGTCGTAAGACGCTTGATCACGAAGCTCAACTAATCGAGGAAAACAGTATGAACAAAGTATTTTTAATCGGAAACTTAACGCGCGACCCTGAAATCAGAGAAACCCCTTCGGGCGTTTCCATGTGCCGTTTCTCTATCGCTGTACAAAGACCTTATTCGTCTCAGGACGGCGAACGTCAAACGGACTTTTTCGACTGCACCGCATGGCGCGGTTTGGGCGAAACGATCGCACGTTACACCAAAAAGGGCAAGAAGGTTGCCGTAAGCGGAAGCATTCAGCTCCGTAACTACGAAGACAACCAGGGTACCAGACGCACCGCAGTGGACATCATCGTTCAGGATTGCGAGTTCCTCTCTCCGAGAGATAACGATGCGTTTGATGAAATCCCCGACGCGCCCCGTCAGTCCGCACCTAAAAAGAAGCCCACGCTTCAGGCAATGGACGACGACAGTGACATTCCGTTTTAAGTAACGGAAAAAAATCATCAAAGGAGTAAAAATCATGGAAGAAAAAGCACCTGTTAAAAAGGTATTTAAAAAAGCGCCCCGTAAAAAGGTATGTGCATTCTGCCAGGAAAAGCTTGACGCGATCGATTACAAAGACGTAAACCGTTTGAAGAAATTTATCACGGAAGGCGGTAAGATCCTCCCCCGCAGAATGAGCGGTACGTGCGCTGCACACCAGAGATTGCTTGCAACCGCTATTAAGCGTGCAAGAATCGCGGCACTTCTCCCCTTCAAAGGCGAGTAATCATTCAAAAAAAATTATCCACCCAAACGGGTGGATTTTTTATATCCATTATACATCAAAAAGCGCGTCCTCAATGGACGCGCTTTTATTTACCGTCTTTTATCTTTGCACTCTGCCGCTTGCGTCGCCACCTGCAAGGTTCATGACTTCCGCAACGGAAACCATGTTGTAATCACCCTCGATCGAGTGTTTCAAACAGCTTGCCGCCACTGCAAATTCGATTGCCTGCTGGGGTGCAAAACCGTTTACAAGCGAGTAGATCAACCCGCCGCCGAAGCTGTCGCCGCCGCCTACGCGATCCACGATATGCATCGAATATTTCTTCGAAAACACCGCTTCGCCGTTCGTGTACAGCATACCCGACCAATCGTTGTCGTTTGCCGATTTGCTTTCACGCAAAGTGATTGCAACCCCTTTGAAGTTAAACCGTTCGGTCAACTTCTTCGCAACGGAAATATACCCTTCTCTATCCAACTTACCGCCGTAGATATCGGTGTTATCCGCTTCGATACCGAATACGTCTTTCGCATCCTCCTCGTTTGCGATGCAGTAGTCGATATAATGACAAAGTTCGCCCATCACTTTCCCTGCCTTTTCCTTGCTCCACAGTTTTTTACGGAAGTTAAGGTCGCAAGAGATTGTGATATTTTTCGCTTTCGCCGCCTTACAAGCGTCCACGCAAATTTCCGCAACTTCGTCGCTCAATGCAGGGGTAATCCCCGTAAAATGGAACCATTCGACGCCGTCGAAAATTTTATCCCAGTCGAAATCCTCTTTTTTCGCCATTGCGATGGACGAATACGCGCGGTCGTAAATAACCTTGGAGGGGCGCTGGGACGCACCCTTTTCACAATAATAAATCCCCACTCTTTCGCCGCCGCGAACGATTTTCGAGGTATCTACGCCGAATTTACGCAACGAATTGACCGCCGCCTGACCGATTTCATGGTTGGGAAGTTTGGAAACGAACGCCGCGTCCACGCCGTAATTTGCAAGGGAAACCGCTACGTTTGCTTCCGCGCCGCCAAAGGTCGCCTGATATTTGTCGCTCTGTACGAAACGCAGATAATTTTCAGGCGCAAGGCGCAACATCAATTCACCGAATGTAACTACTTTTTTCATTTATTTGCCTCCATTTTATCTAAAGATTCTTTCACGAAAAACGATCCGCCGATCGCAGCAATTTTATCCCATGCAAGGAACTCGTCAATGTTACTTCTATCCACGCCGCCCATGGGGATAAATTTAATCTGAGGGAAGGGTGCGGACAACGCTTTCATCGCCTTCAACCCGCCGTATACGTTTGCAGGGAAGAATTTTACCGTCGTGATACCCAAATCGAGCGCCGCCATGATTTCGGTAGGCGTTACGCAACCGGGATAGTAAGGAATTCCCCTTTCGTTACAAATTTTCGCCACTTCCACCGAAAGCCCGGGCGAAACGATAAACTGTGCGCCCGCCGCCAAAGCGTCCTCGCATTGTTTGCCGTTGATGACCGTGCCTGCCCCGATGGACATTTCGGGATAATGTTTGCAAGCGTAAGCAATCGCCTCCGCCGCGCAAGCGGTACGGAAAGTAATTTCCGCCGTATTGATTCCGTTGTTTTTCAATGCCGTCAAAATTTTATCCGTTTCGGAAAGTTCCTTGATGACGACTACGGGAACAAATTTTTCCATTTTTTACCTCTTTATCTATCTTTAATTATACTTTCAGTTTCAAAACAAAGCTACCTTCAAAAACACACGATAAGACACTAAGTCTGCCTCCAAGCTCAGCTTGGTTAGACGCCGGAGTATGCCGCAAATCCGCAATCGATGGGCAATACTACGCCCGTAATCGCAGATGCCGAGCGATCGTCGCAAAGGAACAAAGTCGCGCCCAACAATTCTTCCGCGTCCACAAATCTACCCGTAGGCGTCCCATTCAAAATTTTCGCACTGCGCGCGGTAGGCGTTCCGTCCTCGTTAAAGAGGAGCGCCTTGTTTTGCGCCGACACCAAAAATCCAGGCGCGATCGCGTTACAACGGATTCCCGTACCCGCAAAATGGGTCGCAAGCCACTGCGTAAAGTTGGAAATACCCGCTTTCGCCGCCGAATAAGCAGGGATTTTCGTAAGGGGAATGTACGCGTTCATCGAAGAAATGTTGAGGATACAACCGCCTTTCTTGGCTACCATGTCCTTAGCGAACACCTGCGTAGGCAACAAAGTGCCTTGGAAATTCAGCTTGAACACAAAGTCCACGCCGCTGCTGTCCAAATCGAAGAAGGACTTGCCCCCTTCTTTCGCTTCATGCTGATATTCGTTGTCCGTCGTCGCACGGGGGTTGTTCCCGCCTGCGCCGTTGACCAAAATATCACAAGGTCCCAAATCCTTCAACACCGCTTGGTGTACCGCTTCCAAATTTTCCGTTTCCAAAACGTTGGCTTTATAGCCCTCGCAAACAAAGCCTTCCGCTTTCAATTCCGCGGCGAGTTTCTTCACCGCTTCTTCATTCAAATCGAGCGCCGCTACCTTTGCGCCGCTTTGCGCAAACGCACGCGCCATCGCGCCGCAAATCAAACCGCCTGCGCCGGTAACGACCACTACTTTGCCGCTGTAATCAATATTCAAAGGTAAATTTGCCATTGTTATTTCTCCTCTTTCAATTTATCCAACATATCCCATACGCCAAGCATATACATGATACCGAGCGCCCTGTCATATAAGCCGTAACCGGGACGTACTTTTCCGGGGCCTTCATCCCAAAGGTGCCTACCATGGTCGGGACGAATGTATCCGTTGAACCCACAATCGTGGTATGCATTCAAGATGTCGAGGATACGCGTATCGCCGTCGCAGTCGCGGTGGCTCGCCTCCGAAAAGTCGCCGTTTTCAAAATGTTTTACGTTGCGGATATGCGCAAACGCGATCCGATCGCAATGCTTTCTGACGATTTCCGCCACGTTGTTGTTGGGGTTGGCGTTCAAACTGCCCGAACAAAGAGTCAAGCAGTTGTACGGATCGTCCACCATCTTCAAAAATCTATCAATGCTGGGCTCGTCCACAAGCAAACGGGGCAAGCCGAAAATATCCCAAGGCGGATCGTCCATGTGGATCGCCATTTTGATATCGCACTCACTGCAGGTCGGCATAATCGCTTCGAGGAAGTATTGAAGGTTCGCCCAAAGCTTTTCCTTATCGACGTCCGCGTACGCTTTGAACAGCTCGTCCAGTTTCGCCATACGTTCGGGTTCCCAACCGGGGAAAGACATATTGTATTTTTCCGTGAAATCGAGAATATATTTTGCCATGGCGTTGTAATCGTCTTGGATCATTCCCTTTTCATAGAACAGCGCCGTCGACCCATCTCCCACTTCGTGGAACAAATTGCTCCTCGTCCAGTCGAAAATGGGCATAAAGTTGTAGCAAATGACCTTGACCCCGAATTTCGACAAATTGCGAATGGTCTGTTTGTAATTTTCGATATACATATCGCGGGTAGGCAAGCCGATCTTGATATCGTCGTGCACGTTCACCGATTCGACTACGTCGATATTAAAACCGTACCGATCGCACTGTTTTTTAACTTTTGCGATTTCCTCCGGTTGCCAAACTTCGCCGGGCATCTTATCATGCAATGCCCAAACAATGCCTTCCACCCCGGGTATTTGCTTGATATCCGACAACTTGATACGGTCGTTTCCTTCCCCGTACCAACGGAACGTCATCTGCATAATATTTCTCCTTATTATCTCAATTTTTTAGGTTTGCGGATACGGTTGAGCTGCTTGTTCAGTTTCAGCAATTCTTCCTTCGTCCATTTGATATCCATTGCGCCCATGAGGCTGGTCATACGCAATACCGTGAACCCGCCCATCATCTGCATCATGCCTTCGTTGATTTCAAAGCCTGCTGCTTTCTTACCGCCTTCTTTACCGCCTGCCAAAGCTTTTTTGATCTTCAAAGCCATCTTCGCAAACCAAAGTTTACCTCTAAAGCTTGCCATGATATCGGACATCTTATCATTAAGCGAATATCTGCCTGCAGGCGCGTCGATATCAAACCAGTTCAATACTGCGCCCTTTTCTTTCAGGATATAATCCTGATTCATTTCATCCACTTTACGGATCTTGCCTTCGTCCTTCAAATCGCCCGCAACCGCAACGATCTCACTTTCGCCCACGTTGGATACGTCAAAATAGAAGAAGTGTTCGGGACTCTGCTTTTTACCGATGCTTTGACCGTTAACGAACAGTTCCACTTCGGGTTGGTTGGAATATACGGTCACTTTCGTAACGTCCTCTACGCGGTCTACGTAACGCTTGCCGCAAAGGTGTACGAAAGGTTCGTCCGAAAGCCATGCCTTATATGCGTAGAAGGAATCCTTTTTATATTTACGGTCAAACGTTACCAAACCCTTATGGTTTTGCCCGTTTTCGCCGCCTTCCGCACGTGCGTCCGCGCCGAAATCGAACATATTCCATACGTGGGTCGCCCACAAATATTTACGGGTGAACAACTGTTTGATCAATTCTTCATGATAATATGCCTGATATTCTTCCGTGTAATCGCCCTGTACGGGGTTGGAAGTATGCCAGTTCAACGCCTCGCAGCCGTATTCGGAAACGCCGATGGGCTTGTTGGGGAACATTGCGTGGAATTTATCAAACCAAGGCCCGTTCATCGACGTGTCACCGCCGTACCAGCCGAAATAATGGTTATACGAAACGACGTCGGGGATTTGCACGTAAGGTTCTTCCATCTTACACATGGACACGCAAGCCATCGTCGTCAAACGAGTTTTGTCCATACCGTGTACGAGATCATTGAGAATATTGTGGTTTTCGATCAAATCGGGATCCTGTGCGCCGCCCATGGTAATTTCGTTGGACAAGCCCCATACTACGATGGAAGGGTGGTTGTAGTTTTGTACTACGAGCTCCTTCATTTGAGAAATCGTATTTTCTCTGCCGCCGGGCAAATGTTTGGAAATGTACGGAATTTCCGCCCACAATACCAAACCTTTTTCGTCGCAAAGATCGTAGAAGTATTGATCGTGTTGATAGTGCGCCAAACGGATCGTCGTTGCGCCCACTTCCATGATCAAATCGATATCTTCGTCGTGATGTTCGGGTAATAAAGCGTTACCGATCCCCCATCTGTCCTGATGACGGGATACGCCGCGCAAGGGATATTCTTCCCCGTTCAAAATGAACCCTCTTTCGGGATCGATCTCGAACGTTCTGCAACCGAAACGGGAACAAACCGCGTCGATCACTTCGCCGCCACGGACAAGCTCCACTTCACAGCAGTACAAGTACGGATCCTTTCTGCCGTTCCAAAGACGTACGTTTTCAAGGGTCAAACTTGCCTTCTTGTCCGCCGATTTTACTTGTACAAGTTCCTTTTCTTCGTGGTCGTAGAGGGTATAAACCAACTCGTCCCCCGCTACCATGTCCTTAACGAACACTTCTACCTCAACGTCTGCATTGCCGCCGTTGACGCTCGGCGTGATCATCAAACCCTTGCCTCCGTAATAATCCAAATCGAAGTGCGAATTGGGCACGCAAATCAAATTCACGTCGCGGTACAAACCGCCGTAGAAAGTAAAGTCCGCCATCTGAGGATATACGCTGTCGTTGGGAGCGTTGTCTACCACGATCGCGATTTCGTTTTCTTCTTCCAAAGCCTCCGTCATATTGACGCGCCAGGTCGAATAACCGCCGTCGTGATGCGCCAACTTTTTACCGTTCACGTATACGTCCGCGGAAGAATTTGCCCCGCGAATTTCCAAATAATATTGATCGTTTGCAGGCAAATCCGCTTTGTTTAACTTTTTCGTGTAAAGGCAAGAACCGCGGAAATAATCGTTGCCGCCGTCCTGACCGTCTACCGCGTTCCAAGTATGGGGCAAGTTGACGATTTCGCCCCCTTCTTTCGCGGAAACGTCCGCTACGCCTTTAAAAAAGCTCCAGTTGTCATTCCATTTGATCGTGTTTCTCATTTTTCCTCCTCAAGGATTTCCTATTTTTATTCCATCTATGTTGCGCACACACGCGCATAATGCCTTATTATGATTATATACCATATTCTATTTTCTGTCAAGAGTGTTTTTCTATTTTTTATTCACATTTTTGTGGAAAATGTTTGTTTGAAATATTTCCCCAAAAAAGGAAGTGAAAAAAGCAAACAAATTTTGTTAAAATCGAAAAAAGAAATTGACAAAATTCATTTTATGCTATATAATGGTATGGATAATGTTTATCCATATAACATTTTACACAGATTAAGGAGGAATTTATGGAAGAAAACGTAACCAAACAACGTCCCTTCGGTATGAGGGACAAAGTTTCCTACGCAGCCGGCGACCTCGGCTGTAACATGAGCTTTGCGCTGAAAAGCACCATTATGGCGATTTTCTGGACGCAATTCATGGCGCTGGGAGAAACACTATATGCAACCCTTTTGTTAGTCGTTCAAATTTGGGACGCTATCAACGACCCCCTGCTCGGCTCTATGTTCGATGCAGATAAGAGAAAGTATAAGCACGGCAAATTCAAGACTTATATTTTCATCGGCGCCATCGGGCTGTTGTTCTCGGGCTTGTTCTTCTTCCTGCCCATTCCCGGCGCACCGAAGGTAATGAGATGCATTCTGTTCGTACTCGGCTACGTACTTTGGGATGCTTTCTACACCGTTGCAAACGTTCCCTATGGCTCGATGATGTCGGTTATCTCGACGGATCCTTCCGACCGTTCCCAGCTTTCTACCTGGCGCTCGATCGGCTCGATGCTCGGTAACATCGTACCTATGGTACTCCTTCCCATTCTTTGCTACGACGCAAGCAACAACTTGAAAGGCAACACTGTCTTTGTCGCGGCGATCATCATGGGTATTGTCGGTCTTGCATGCTTTATCTTTATGCTGAAAACCACCACGATCCGCGTGGAAGAAAACAGCGTTACCATCAGCGAAAAAGTACAAAAATTCAACGTATTGAAAGCGATGGCGAACTTCATGAAGAACCCTCCCGCGATCGGTGCTACGCTTGCCGCTATGGCAATGTTCATCGGTATGCAGGGTTCGTCCACGGCTACCACCGTTTTGTTCCAGTCCTATTTTGGAAACGCACAAATTTCCGGTATCATTATGTTGATCGGTTATTTGCCCATGTTCCTGTTCATGCCCTTCATTAAGAAGATTGTAGACAAATGGGGCAAAAAAGAAGCTTGCTCGGTAGGTGCGGCAGTCAGCGTCCTCGGCGCATTGCTTTTGTTCCTTCCTTTGGGTAACGGCACTGCAGGTTTGGTCGGTTACGTTATCGCACAGGTATTCTTCGGTTTGGGTCTTGGTTTCTACACCTGCGTAAGCTGGGCGTTGATGGCAGACGCGATCGACTACAACGAATGGAAAAACGGCACGAAGGAAGAAGGTACGGTTTATTCCCTGCACTCCTTCTTCAGAAAGTTGGCGCAAGGCCTTGGCCCGTCCCTCGTTATCTTGATCATGGGCGCGCTTGGTTATGACGGCGAACTCGGTGCAGCGCAACCCTTCCCCGTAGCAGAAAAAATGAAATGGTTGGTTGCGGCGTTGTATACGTTTAGCGCGATCGTTATGTTCGTATCCATTACGTTCATCTACAACTTGAACAAGAAGAAAGTAGAAGTAATGACGGCGGAACTTGCTGAACGCAGAGCCGCTGAACAAGAAAATGCCGACGAAGAAATCGAAGTTGAAGAAGTAGTTGCATCCGTTGACGAAGCTATCGAAGACGAAGAAGCTGCTGAACCGATCGAAGTCGAAAGCAACGACGAATAAGCAAAGCAACGTTCCTTTTGTAAGGAAACCGCCCGCTTGGTCAAGCGGGCGGTTATTTTTATAAATACGGCAAAAAGGAATTTTTTACAAATACTTTAAAAAAGTAGTCAAAAACAGTTGACAAAAGCCAAAAAAAATTCTATACTATATAAGCGTTTTGATGAAGAAACGCGATACAAACGGAAAGAATGCACTGTTAGCTCAACTGGATAGAGCGACGAGCTGCCCGTTAAGCAAAGCATTGATAATGCTTTGTAGAGGTGAGATGAGTGAGCGCATAAGCAAAGCGCGAACGGTGACCGAGAATAACGTTCACCTTACGTTATTCGAGAACGGTCTACGGAACCAAAAAAAATTAAATAAAATGCACTGTTAGCTCAACTGGATAGAGCGTCGGTCTACGGAACCGAAGGCTAGGAGTTCGAACCTCTTACGGTGCACCAGCAAAAACCTATGGCAATTCGCCATAGGTTTTTGCTTTGTACCTTGAGCTTCTCACTGCCAAGGTTCCGTAGGAACCGTAAGGAGCGCGTAGCGCGACGGAATAGCGAACGCTTTGCGTGAGCGTCAGGCTGTAAATTTATCTAAGTCTCCAAATCAAAGAAAGCCCCCTTTCCCCAAAACAACTTTTATTTTCTTAATAAAATTCCCTTGACTTTTACGGTCAAACTCGCTATAATATTATCAATTTGTTGAACTTTCAACAAGTTATGGAGGTTACTATGGACAAAAGATTTGAAACGTTTACTGTTTTAATTGCAAAGGTCAGCCGAAATATTCGCAAAATAAAAAACCAGGAAATGTCGGCGTACGGGTTAAGAAGCGTACACGTTTCGTGCTTGTACTACTTGTACGCCAACCGCTTTTTGACGGCGACGGAGCTTTGCGACAAGTGCGAAGAAGACAAAGCCACCATCTCCCGCGCAGTCGACTATCTTGAAAAGAACGACTTTCTCGTTTGCGAAGAAAAAACTGCGAAACGGTATAGAAGTTTGATCTCTTTAACGGAAAAAGGACAAATTGCGGGCAAACAAATCACCGATAAGATCAACCGTGTGCTCGACGAAGTCAGCATCGGTCTTACCGAGGCGGAACGGATTGAATTTTACCGATGCCTTGCCGTGATCAGCAATAATCTCGAAACCATCAGCAACCGTTCAAACATCGATACAATGCAATAAATATTACGGAGGATAAAACATAATGATCAAATTGATGATCGATTCTGCGGCGGATATCGGGCAGGCAGAAGCAGAAAAGCGCGGCATTATCATGTTGCCGATGCTGATTACCATAGGCGAGGAAGAATATTACGACGGCGTAGACCTTACGCCGAACGATTTTTACGAAAAACTGATCGAAAGCGACGTTTTACCGAAAACCAGCCAAATCAACCCCTACCGCTTTGAGGAAGAATTTGAAAAACACACGAAAAACGGCGACGAACTAATCGTCATTACCATTTCGTCAAAGCTTTCGGGCACATATGAGGGCGCACGGCAAACCGCAGAGAAATTCGGCGGGAAAGTCCACGTAATCGACAGCTTGAACGCCTGCATCGGAGAAAGATTGCTGTGCGATTATGCCGAACGCTTGATCAAACAAGGCATGCAGGCGGACGAAATCGTAGCCGAACTGGAAGAAAAGAAGAAAAAAATCAACGTTATGGCGTTGCTTTACACCTTGGAATATTTGAAAAAAGGCGGTAGAATTTCGGGCGCGGCGGCATTCGCGGGCGAAATGATCTCGTTGAAACCCGTAGTCGGCATCGTTGACGGCGCAGTGAAACTCATCGGTAAAGCCATCGGCTCGAAAAAGGGCGCAAACTTGTTAAACAAGCTTGTGGAAGCCAAAAGCGGGATCGATTTCACCATGCCCTACGGTACCGTTTATTCGGGGTTGAACTCTACTATTTTGGAAAAATATATCAAGGACAGCGCGCATCTTTGGGAAGGACATACGGACAACATTCCTCAATACCAACTGGGCGCGACCATCGGCACGCACGTAGGCCCCGGCGTCATCGGCGTGGCTTTCTTTGAAAAATAATCCCCTGCTTACAAAAAATCCCCTCAACGGACGCCGTTGAAGGGATTTTTCTTATTCCCCTTTGCCTTTGATTGACTTTCTCACCCTGCGCGGTTATAATAGAACTATCTACAAGGAGCAACGTATCATGGAACAAAATCAAACGCCCCACAAACGCAGAGTCCGCTATTCGGGCACGCATCCCAAGCGTTTTGAGGAAAAATACAAAGAACTCAATCCCGAGAAATACGCCGAGGACGTACAGCGTATCATCGACAAAGGACATACCCCTGCCGGAATGCACATTTCGATCATGGTGCAGGAGATTTTGGATTTTCTCGATATTCAACCCGGTCAAATCGGGTTAGACGCGACCCTGGGGTATGGCGGACACACCCGCGCTATGCTGGAAAAACTGCAGGGCGAGGGGCATATTTACGGGTTGGACGTCGACCCCATCGAATCGGTAAAAACGGAAAAACGCCTGCGTGACGCGGGCTACGGCGAAAATATCTTCACCGTCCGTTTGCAAAATTTTGCCGATATCGACAAAGTCGTAAAAGACACGGGGAAAAAGCTGGATTTCATCCTTGCCGATCTTGGCGTCAGCTCCATGCAGATCGACAACCCCAAACGCGGTTTTTCCTATAAAGTAGACGGTCCTCTCGACCTTCGTTTGAACCCCGAAACGGGCGTCAGCGGTGCAGAACGCTTGTTAGAGTTGTCCCGTCAGGAATTGACGCATATGTTTATTGAAAACGCGGACGAGCCGTATGCCGAGCAGATCGCGAACAATATCATGAAATGGCGGTATATGTGCAAACCGATCGAAACGACGACTCATCTTCGCGACTGTATTGCAGAGGCTCTGTCTTTCCTGCCTAAGCACGAGCAAAAAGAGGCGGTGAAAAAGAGTTGTCAACGCTGTTTTCAAGCCATTCGTATCGATATCAACGGAGAATTTGACGCGCTGTACGCCTTTTTGGAAAAGCTGCCCGAAGTACTTGCCCCGAACGGCAAAGTGGCGAT
>JAFUIT010000098.1 GCA_017468345.1 Clostridia bacterium | reverse complement strand
GAAAAACATTTTACAGCTTACCTTGAAAAATTTCCGCGGCAGCGTGGAGGCTTACGAGGTGGGTATAAAGACGGAGGAGGGGATTTCCCTTCCCTGCGGCGCAGGAGGTATATTTGTCCATGACGAACCCTGAAGAAATGAAAGAAACAACTAAAATCGAAGTGGAAACGAATTTTGACATTTTGTATGAGGATAATCATATCATCGTCGTGCAAAAACCGCAAATGACCGCTTGCTGTCCGGACGAAAGCAAGGACGATAATTTACTCGATCAAATCAAGCGTTATATCAAGACGGCATACAACAAGCCGGGCAACGTATACGTGGGCTTGGTGCATAGGTTGGACAGACCTACGGGCGGCGTAATGGTCTACGCGAAGACCAGCAAAGCGGCGGCGCGCCTTACCGAAGGTTTGCAGACGGGCGATTTCGAGAAAAAGTACCTTGCGGTGCTTTGCGGTACGCCCGATACCGAACGGGGAACGCTTTGCAATTACTTGAGAAAAAATACCGTCAACAACATGGTGTATATTTGCACGCCGAGCGAAGAAGGAGCAAAGTATGCGGAGTTGGATTACCGTATCGTAGAGGACAAGACGAAATATTCGCTTGTCGAGGTGCGTTTGCATACGGGAAGAACGCATCAAATCCGCGTTCAAATGGCGGGTATTTCCCATCCCATTTACGGGGATATGCGCTACGGCGGGCCTTTGGCGCAAAAGGGAAAGTTGGCGCTGTGGGCGTATTCCCTTTCTTTTCTTCATCCCATCACCAAAGAACGTTTAAAATTTATCGCTTATCCCCCCGAAACGGAAACGCCTTGGAAGGCGTTTGACCTGACGAAAGCGGTGGAAATCAAGTGAAATTTTAATAAAAATTAAAAAACAGCGAAAATAGCATTGAAATGCGTTTGACAAAAAGCGTATTTCAGTGTAAAATAAAGAAGTACGATATTGTAATCATGCAAAAAGTTTACAAAACTATGAGGCACATTTTCATGAAAAGAAACAACAAGAAACTGTTAACATTGATGCTTGCGGGTATGCTTTGCGCCGCAACGGCAGGTACGGTAGCGGTAACGCAGTCGGTAGACGCATCCGCGGCGACGAAGACGTATGAACTGACGAAGATTTTTGACAAAAACGACAGCAATTCGACGATCGCAGGCGACGAGGGGAAAACGGCGTTGACGTTTGGCAACGGGGATTCGGTAGAATACAACCGCAACCTTGCAATCAACTGGTTTGCCGCAAAGAACGATGAAAAATATATGTCGTTGAAGTTTACGTTCAAAGATTTGAACTTCACCGAAATGTCTTTCGCGTTCGAGTCCGCACCTATGCACGCAACGAAAGAAAATTCTTCCGTAAACACGGTTAAATTTATCAACACCAACGGTACGGTTTCCGTAAAAGTTCTGAACGGAGAAACGGAAAACGGTGCGAAGGCGGATACGGGCATCGTTGCAGGTTCTCAAATTACGTTGAGTCTTGGCAAAGGCGTGGAACTTGGCGAATATGCATTCAGCTTAAACGGCGAAGCAATCGGTAAATTCACCAACGTCGGCGCTAAATATTTCAACACCGACAGCGATATGCAATCGCTTTTGATTTCCGCAAAGGCGGCGGCAAATGTGAAAACGACCTTGTACGTTGACGAAATCAACGGTCAGTCGTTTGCGGGCATCGCAGACGGTAAAGTTACCGACAATGCAAAGCCCGTGTTGGTTGTAAACGACGAAATCAGCACGCTGATCCTTGGCGCACAGTTCGAACTTGACTATAAAGAAATAGACGTACTTGACGAAAGCGTCAGCGATACGAAAAATTATTATCAGTACAACCCTACGGACGCGCAAATTTCTTATACCTCGAAATTGGTTCCCAACAGCAGTACGGGTACTTACTTCATGGATACGGTGATTTATTCGGACGGTACGAACTTCTCTAAAGAGGCGAAAGAAGGTTACGAACAGACCTCCTTGTACAGATTGTGGAATAAAGAATATGTTTCCATTCGCTTTAAGTTGATGGACGATACGCAGGATTCCACGACTTCTACCGAATACGATCTTTCTTGGTATGCAACGACGACCGAAGAAAAGACGATCGGTTCGACGACGAAAGATTTTATCATTTTAGACCGCAATACGGACGGCCCTAAGTGCAATGCATGGACGGCAGGCGACGTAGAAGCGTACGAAACGAAATTGCAAACGGTTGCGCAAGGCGTTTTCGCAGGCAGTAAGGAAACGATCGCGTTGCCTTCGCTCGCTTGGTTGATCAGCGATACCAACAACAGTTATCAATCCTTGCAATTTACGATCAGCTATAAAAAACCTTCTTCCTCGACGCCTACAAGCGATCCCAACTTAGACTCGGATGAATTGAAGATTTCGGCAACCGAGCCCGGTATGTACGAATTCAAGGTGCTTGCGACCGACGTTGCGGGCAACGCAATGAAAGCGCTTGACAACAAAGGCAAAGAAGTAAAGGTTACGACCGATAACATTTGGGATTTGAACAGCGTTCCTTCCTTCACCTATACGATTCAGGCGAAAGGTATTAAGACGGATACAAACGAAGATAAAGATACCTTGGATACGCAAATTTTGGGTGAAACCTACACGATGAGCGCTGTGGATATCGTCGGCGTCATCGGTACTGAAAAATCCGATTTCGCTTTGTATACGCTCAATATCGGCGCGTACAGCGGCAAGGGTACGATCACGACGGACGTGCTTTCCAAAATTAAATTTGCCGATTTGAAGACGACGGCTGACGGCTTGGTAGCAGTAGAACTTGCCAAGGAAGGCATGACTGCGGATAAGGTCGATTACAATGCGATCAACAAGCTTGCGTATGCAACCGAAATCGCAAAGGCAATCGGCGGTGATGCGGCGGAAGTTGTAAAGATTTTCACGGAAATCGAAGAATACAACAGCAATATCACGGAAGATAATGAAGATGCTTGGGCGGCAAGCGACAACAAATATAACTGGAAACCTGCCTCCAGAAGCTTTACGGCAGCGGAAAGCGGTATTTACCTGATCCTCGCGGATTACTGGGATGACGACATGATGTACGTTGACCACGCGCCTGCTTACAAGCTGATCGAAGTGGAAGCGGAAGCGGACGTAATCAAGGGTGAAACCGAATGGTTGAAGAACAATCTTATTTCGGTGATCCTGTTCTCGGTTGCGGCGGTAATGCTCATTCTCATTATCATTCTCTTGTTGGTGAAGCCTTCCGATGAAACGTTGGAAGATATCGATGAAAAAGCTGTTTCCAAAAGAAAAGCGGCTACGGACAAGCACAAAAAGAACTAATTAAAAAGCAAAGGTGGCGATCGATCGTCACCTTTTGTTTTTTGTCCATAAACCGCTTGCATTCCAAGGGGAAATTTGATAAAATAATACAAAAGGAGAAACGCGTATGTTACAGCTGATTGCCGATCAAAAACAAAGCTTAAAACAGTTCACGGAAAACAATTATGCGCAGGGCGCGTTTTTTTGGTCGTATCTTTTGAAAAATAAGGAGATCAAGGTGAACGGCAAACGCGTCGGCTCGGACGTAACGTTGGAGGTCGGGGACGAAGTTGCCTATTTTCTCTCCAAAAAGCAAGAGGAAAAGCCTGCCTTTTTTATCGTGTATGAGGATGAAAACGTTTTGATTGCGGACAAGGAAAGCGGTGTCAATTCAGAGGCGGTATTTGCGGCGTTAAAACGGGAACGGGAATGTTATTTCATTCACCGTTTGGATCGCAATACGCAAGGCTTAATGGCGTTTGCGCTGAATGCAAAGACGGAAACTGCGCTGTTGCAGGCTTTTAAAGAACGCGCGGCGGAAAAGCGTTATCACGCGCTTTGTTGCGGCTCGTTTACAAAGTTGCAAGATATACTGACGGCGTATTTAAAAAAGGACGCGGAAAAGGCGTTGGTAAAAGTTTTTGATACTCCGAAAAACGGTGGTGAGAGAATTGTCACCGAATATCGTGTGCTGGACAAAGAGGGCGAATTTACCCGCATAGAAGTGGTTTTACATACGGGTAAAACACATCAAATTCGGGCGCATTTGGCTCATATCGGCTGTCCGATTATCGGGGATATGAAATACGGCAATACCGCAGTCAACAAGGCAAGAAAAGCCACAAGACAATGTTTGGTTGCGAAATGTTTGCGGTTTTCATTGCAAGGCGAACTTGCCTATTTAAACGAAAAACAATGGATTTCGCGTTTTGAGGCTCGGTTGCCGAATATATAAATAAATGTAATAATATCCAAACCGCCGATTTTCGGCGGTTTTACTTATATATCAACAACTAAAATCATATCCATAATAGATAATTAATCAAAAAATGATAAAAATGCCATCAACCCCTTGACAGTACAACAATATTGTGTTACAATATATTTGAACATTTGAACAAACATTCAAATATATAAAAACACGAGGAACTATACAAGGAGAACGTATGACAAATATCAACTGCGAGCACGAAAAAGAACATCTTGCGGCGGCGCAAAGGGCGAAAGAGCGTGCCTATTCAAATTTTGCCGTGGAGAAAATGTGTAAAATTTTCCACGTTTTGGCAGAACCCAGCCGTTTGAAAATCGTTTTGGCTTTGATGAACGGGGAAATGTGCGTATATCATTTGACAGAGGTGTGCGGCAGTACGGTCAGCGGCGTCAGTCATCAACTGCGCATTATGCGTGACAACGGCATTGTGCAAACCCGTCGTTTTGGAAAAAACGTAGAATATTCCATCGCGGACGATCACGTGCGTGAAATGGTCGCGATGGCGCTGGAACACTTACATTGTTCGAAGGAGTAAAGTATGAAAACGGTATTACATATTGAAAATCTCGATTGTCCCGTTTGTGCGGAGGCGTTGCAAGGTGATTTGCAAAAAATCAAAGGAGTGCAATCGGTTGCTGTCGATTACGTTACTCAAACGATCACGTTGGAGGCGGAAGGCGACGAGATTGTTGCACGCGTTGTAAAAACGGCGAACGCCTTTGAGGAAGTCCGTGTATTAGACGGGGGCATGTACGCGTCTAAAGGCGATTCTCACAAAAAAGAATGGTTGATGATCGGCATTGCGACTCTGCTACTTTTGATCGGTTTTTCCGTCGAGTATTTTACGCAGGGTATGGTTTGGGCGATTATATATTATTGCGTATACGCGGCGGCATATTTGACCGTTGGATATCCCGTTTTGATTTCTACGGTGAAAAACCTGTTAAAGGGCAGGATATTCGATGAAAACTTTTTGATGACGGTGGCATCGATCGGCGCGATCGCGCTTGGGGAAATGAGCGAAAGCGTTTTGGTAATGCTGTTGTATCAGCTGGGAGAATTGTTGCAATCGATCGCAGTCGGCTCGTCGCGTAGATCGGTGACGGAGTTAATGCGATTAAAAAGCGAAACGGCAACCTTGCTTATCGACGGCGAACAAAAAACGGTTGCGCCTGAAGAATTAAACGTAGGTGACGTCATCATTGTAAAAGCAGGTGAGAAAATCCCCACTGACTGTATTTTACTTTCCGAAAACGTAACTTTGGATACAAAATCTTTAACGGGGGAATCGGAACTGCGCGTGCTGAAAAAAGGGGAGAAAATCCTTTCCGGTTGCATAAACGTGGGGGGCATGGCTGAGTTGAAAGTCCTTCGTGTGTATCAAGATAGCGCGGTGGGAAAGATTTTGGATATGGTTGAAAATGCCTCGTCGGGGAAGGCTGCGCCTGAAAAATTTATTACGAAATTTGCGCGTTTTTATACCCCGATCGTTTGTTGCCTTGCTTTGGCAGTGGCTATTTTTGCGCCACTTTTCGACGGATTGATCGCGGAAGGGAATTTCTATTTTAAAGATCTTGCGCGTTGGGTGCAATCGGCGTTGACGTTCTTGGTTATATCTTGTCCTTGCGCGTTGATTATTTCCGTTCCACTCAGTTATTTTTCCGGCATCGGCGCTTGTGCGAAAAACGGAATTTTGGTAAAAGGCGCAACTTATTTAGACGTGATTGCGCGTGTGAAAACCGTGGCGATGGATAAGACGGGTACGTTGACGGAAGGCGACTTTCACGTTTGTGCAGTACACGGTGAAGATGAAAAAGAATTGTTATCCTTGATTTCTGCGGTGGAGCGCGGCTCGGCGCATCCGATTGCAAAGGCTTTTGAAGGCATCGAAACAAGTTATGCGGCCGAAAACATTACGGAGATCGCAGGCTGTGGGTTAACTGCGGAAATCGATGGGGAATTAACGCTTGTCGGCAATGAAAAACTGATGAGGGATCATGACGTCGACGTTCCGCCGATCGATAGCTTATACACGGTCGTATACGTAGCAAAAAACGGCGTATATTTCGGTGCGGTCGAGGTGGGGGATCGCTTGCGCGTAGACGCGAAAAGCAGTATCTTCGAGATGAGAAAGTTAGGGATTTCCCGTTTGGTAATGCTGACGGGCGATAAAACCTTACGCGCTGAAAAAATTGCAAACGAAGTAGGCATGTCCGCGTTTAAAGCGGAATTACTTCCCATAGATAAGCTGACCGAGGCAAAACGGTTGCAAACGGAGGGCGGTTTGATGTACGTGGGCGACGGCATTAACGATGCTCCCGTAATGGCGCAAGCGGATTGTTCGGTGTCGATGGGGAAATTGGGCAGCGCCGCGGCGATCGAAGTATCCGACGTGGTACTGATTTCCGACAGTTTGACCTCGCTACCGATTGTGTTGAAAATTGCAAGGCGTACTCGCTTGGTCGTTATGCAAAATATTTTATTTTCTATCATCATGAAAGTAGGTTTTATGGCGTTGGGCGTGATGGGGGTATTGCCCTTATGGCTGGCGGTCTTTGCTGACGTTGGCGTAATGTTGTTGGCGGTTTTAAACAGTTTTCGGGTTCGATTAACGGGAAAATAAATTTTCTTTCAAACGCTTTCCTTTTTTACGTTGATATGGTATAATAAAGAAAAATGAGGTGGCAGGTATGCAATCAAATGAAAAAATCCGCTTGGTCGTTGCCAGCGGGAACAAGAATAAATTGCGCGAAATTGCAGAAATTTTTACCGATTTTGAAGTGTGTTCTCAAAAACAAATGGGTTTTGACGAGGACGTAGAAGAAACGGGCTCGACTTTTGCGGAAAACGCGTTGATTAAGGCGCGGGCGGCTTGTGCGGCGCTTGGTTGTATGGCGCTTGCTGACGACAGCGGTTTATGCGTAGACGAATTAAACGGCGAACCGGGCGTGTTTAGCGCTCGCTATTGCGGTTATCACGGTTCAGATGAAGAAAATCGCGCGTTGCTGTTAAAAAATATGGAAAATATTGAAAATAGAAAAGCGCATTTCACTTGCGCTTTGGCTATGGTTAATCCCGACGGGCGCGAATTGGTCGTAGAAGGGCATACGTACGGCGAAATTTTACGTGAGGAAGTCGGCAACGGCGGCTTTGGATACGATTGCCTTTTTAAAAGCGATGATTTGGGAAAATCTTTCGGCGTTGCGACCGCTGAAGAAAAAAATCGTGTATCCCACCGTTTCCGCGCGTTGCAAGCCATGTTAAAGGCATGGCGGGGGCAGGATTAAAAATGAAGAAATTGATTGTCATATCTGACAGCCACGGAAATGCGAAAGGGATCGCTGATTTGCTGCCGTTGATTGCGGAAAACGATTACGTGATCCATCTTGGCGACGGCGCAGGCGATATGCGTGAAGTTCGTGGATTGTATCCCGAAAAGGTATATGCATGCGGAGGAAATTGCGACTTTTTCTCTCCCTTGCCCGATGCAGGCGAGATAGAGTTGGAAGGAGTGAAAATTTTCTTTTGCCACGGGCACAAATATGGGGTCAAAAGCGATTTGCATACTCTTGCGCAGGCGGCAAAAAGTCGCGATTGCGATATTGCTTTATTCGGGCATACGCATTCCGCTTGTATCGAGGAAATAGAGGGCGTGTTGTTGATCAACCCAGGCTCTTTGCGTTATTCGGTTGGGAAGGGTGGCAGTTATTGTTATTTGGTCGTCAATAAAGGCAAAGCAACGCCTGTAATCGTTGGGGAAAAATACATTTAACAGCCTACCATGTACGAGATGAAAAAATAAAAGCCTCACATTTGTGAGGCTTTTGCTATAAAATTTATTTAACTCGACCATGGTATGGTCATATTTATTAAAAATCAATCCAACGTGAACACATTGACCAGTTTCGGCTGTGCGCCCGTAACGGGATCGAGGGGCATTTCCATTACGTCCTTCATATATTCGTTCCACTTGTCAACGATAGGGCTTTGCGCCTGTGTTTTTGCGGCGTATTCAATGCCTTTCTCGCATTCGTAATAGCCAAACAGCGTTTCCCCGTCCGTCCAAATGGTATAATTGTAAATACCTGCGGCTTTCAACAATTCTACCAACTCCGGCCAAATTTCGTCGTGACGGCGCACGTATTCAGCTTTCATACCCGGTTTGATTTTCGCGATCCAAGCGTATTTTTCCATAAGTTAGCCTCCAAAATCGGTTTTTATCAGTATAACATAAGTAGATCGCAATGTCAACACTTTGCCGTTTGACTTATCATTTTTCTATATTTGAATATACTATTGCCAAAGAGAGCGTGTGCTTTCGAGGAAAGGGAAAAATGCGAGAAAAAAGATTAACGGGTCTAAAGGGTAATATTTTGCTGTTTGTGTTGGTATCCTTTTTGGGTTGGGTAATGGAAACGGTTTGCGCTTATATAATATATGGAACGTATGAGGATAGAGGCTTTTTGACTTTGCCCTTTTGTACGATATACGGTTTTTCGATTATTGTCATCGGGTTTTTATTGGGAACGCCGCAAAAGGGCGGTTTGTTGCTTAAAAAATGCAAAAACAAACCGTTGCGCTGGATATATTATTTTCTTTTAGCGGTTGCTATTCCGACGCTTGCCGAATTGCTCACGGGCGCGTTTTTTGAAAATGCCTTTGATTTGACGCTGTGGAGTTATAACGGCTATAAATACAATTTTAAGGGCTATGTATGTCTTAGCTTTTCTTTGCTTTGGGGAATATTGATAACGCTGTTTATGTCGCTCATTTATCCGCTTATCCAAAAAGCGATTCAAAGGCTGCCGAACCGTGTTGGAAACGTACTCGCGACCTTTTTTATGAGTGCGATTTGCCTCGACTG
>JAFUIT010000097.1 GCA_017468345.1 Clostridia bacterium | reverse complement strand
TTCCCTCATTCGGATATCTGCGGATCTCTAGATATTTGCTCCTCCCCGCAGCTTTTCGCAGCTTGTCACGTCCTTCTTCGGCGCCATGTACCAAGGCATCCTCCGTAAGCCCTTTGTAGCTTGATCTTCTCTCGATTTTTTGTCTACTCGTCTCTTCGTTTTTTCAGAAAATTCTATTATTCTTACTCGGCTAATTCAATTCACAGCTCAAGAGCCTTAAAATTGCTTTTAACGTCTTTTCGCATTAACCAAATTAGCTTTACATCACTAATATGAAAATTTCTTTTTTGCCTTTCGTACTCGTCTTTATTTTTCAAAAATAAAAACATACTATTTGCTATGCAGTTGTTAATCTTCGTTTTGCCTTCTCAACAGAGAAGGTTGCCGTCAAAATAACGTGCTCGTCAATCGACAGCTTAAACATAATACCATTTCAAAAGTATATTGTCAAGCGTTTTTTTCAAAAAAATAAAATTTTTTCGATTTTTTTTAACTTTTTTTATTTTTCCCAAATTGTACCGTTTTTATTCGTTTGCGCATAAATCGCGCGTATATTATATAATATATGTCGCGCGAGGTGCAATTTGACAATAAATAAGGAGCAGTTTTTCTGCTCCTTCCGATTTTTTCATTTTATCTCAATGACACCCGCTGCAAGTTTTACAATTTCCCGAACATTTTTTGCTCGTCTGCCCCGTCGAAGTATACATCGCCCCCGTATAGTCACGCTCCGTTTCGCCGCCGCAGTCGGGGCAAGACACCTTATCCGTGTACGTCTTCACCAGTTCATCGAAACGTTTTCCGCAACTCTTACATTTATACTGTAAAAAAGGCATTTTTTCACTCCTCAGCTTGATTTGCCCTTTTATTATACTCCTCAAAAATCATTTTTGCAAGGTTTTCCGCCTATAAAATCGCTTTTCCCGACAAAAAACTGTCGAAAAATCCCTCTACGTCTAGCCCACTCTTTTCAAAACAGCCGATCAAGTCTTCCACCGTCGCCATCTTAAACTTGCACGTGGCGTAATACCGTTTCAGCCCGTCGAAAAACTTTTTATCCCCCACGCTTTTGCGTAAAGTGTCCCACATGATCACCGCTTTGTCGTAAGAAAGACACTTGTACTCATAATCGCTGATATAATCTTTCAAATGCCGCGTCATACGAGTATCCTCACGTCCCAAAACACTGCCGTAAACGTCATAGTACGACCGATACTCCTCCATCGCCTCTTTGACAAGCTGTTCACGCGTGAAACCGTATTTTTCATATTCCTCGAAAAACGCCAACGTGGAGTACTCCGCCAAGCCTTCATCCTGCCAAGCGTTTTCGATTTGGTCGCTTCCCACCGCCCCGTACCACCATTGATGCGCCGTTTCATGTACGATGGCGCGGACTTTCCCGCCTTCACTTACTCCGTCCGAAATAAGGGACAAACACGGATATTCCATACCCCCGAAACAAAAACCCGTCTGCGCCACCGCATAATTCCCGTAAGGGTACTCGCCGAAAGTCTTTTCAAAGTAGGAAAAACTCTCCTCTATCAAATCCAAGGTTTTTGCAGGCGCGTCATCCTGATAATAGTAATATGCAAGCGTCGTATCCCCGCATTTGGTGGTCGTTACTCGGAATTTTTCAGAGAGAACAAGCGCAAAATCGCGAACATTCGTTGCGGACATGGTATGCACCTTTTTACTTTCCAACGTTCGTTCTTCCACAATCGCGCCCGTGGATGCGACTATGTATTCCTTGGGCAAAGTAAGCGTCACCTTAAAGTCTGCGCAATCGCTGAAAAAGGGATCGCCGTCCGAATAATACGCCGTTTCCACAAAGCCGTCGTTTTTGATCCCGCATAAGATCGGGAAAAAGTTTCCAAGGTTGACGGTATGCGCCGTAATCCCCGTGCGATGATTGACCTCGGCAAGTTTTGTCATAAAACCGATATCTAAGACTACTTTATCCCCAGGGAAAAGCGAACGTTCGGGATAAACGTATAAAATATTTTCATCCTCGCCCATCACTTCCCAGTTCTTCGAGCCGTGAACGCTGGAAATCACCATTTCCCCGTAACTTTCCCCCGCATAATACGCCGAAGACGCATACGTAGAAGAAATAGGCGAATAGAGCGCGTCTTTGCGGTAGGCGTTGGGATAGAGTTGAAATTTCAGCACCGACAATTCGCTGTCCGTGCAGTTTTCAAAAGTGACTTTCGCCGTACCCGTCAAAGTGCGGTTTTCGGGTACGTATTCGACCGTGATCTCGTACCTGCTATGCACTTCTTCCTCTTTTTTACATCCCGTAAGCGTCGTTATACTTAACACGGTGCAGACCAAAATCAATATCCAACCCAAAATTCTTTTCATACAAGTTCCCCTTCTTTTATGTAGAATATTGTATGTCTTAAATCCGTAGGATATGACCGCATGAAAAAAAGCAACCCCAAACGGAGTTGCTTTACTTTTACCAAATACTATTGCGTTACAATGACCTGCGCATAACGAAGAACTTTTTCGCCTTTTTTATAGCCTTTGACGTATACTTGTTTAACCGTACCCGCTTCTTCGCCGTCCGCGCAAGGCATCGCCATGATCGCCTCCATCGTATCGGCGTTAAAAGGTTGACCGATCGGGTCGATTTCTTCCACGCCTTCCCCTTCCAACACTTTTTTGAAGGATTTCAAAACCATATCCAAGCCTTGCTTGGTGTTTTCATCCGCACAAGACGCCATCGCTCTTTCCAAATTATCACCGATCGGGAACAATGCCGCAATTACGTCGTTTCTGCCTTCCTGATAACGAACGGCCGCTTGATTTTGCGTGCGGCGGCGATAGTTTTCATATTCTGCCGTGACCGCATACCATTTGCGGGTACTTTCTTCCGCTTCCGCAAGCGCCTTTTCCAGTTCTTCCTGCTTTTTGCTCGGTTTCTTTTTCGCTTTTTCTTCCTTAACGGGCGTTTCTTCCAAAATTTCTTCCTGCTTCAATTCTTCTTTTTCCATTTCTGACTCCCTCGTCCTTTCCTTTACTACATTTATAAAGCAAAAATCCGTTTTCTAAACACTTTCCGTCAAAATTCAAGATGCGCGAATTTATCGCGACGGGAATAACGGTAGAAAATCGCCTTTCTGCCGATGACGGCAACGGGCACAGCTTCCAAAAGTTCGGCAACGTTTTCCGCCAAATTTCTGGGATCGTCGTCCGCGGTATCCAAAATGGTGACTTTAATAATCTCGTGCGCATCCAAAGCATCGGACAAAGTCTTCAATAAGTTGTCCGTAATGCCCCCCTTGCCGATTTGCGTAATGGGCGAAAGGTTTGCCGCGATCGATTTTAATTTACTTCTCTGCTTGCTGGTGATATTCTCGTTCGTTACAATCATATTTTCCTCTTTTATAAACAGTTCTTTTTTAATTCATTCCGTACACGGTTAGGGGTTAGGGGATAAATTCAAATTCTACTTCGCCGATCGATACGGTATCCCCTTCCGTGCAACCCATCTTCGTAAGCGCCTTGATTACGCCGCGAAGTCGCAATACTTTTTGGAAGTAAAGCATCGAATCGGGATTGTTCAAAACGACGTTGCGGCAAAGCATATCCACCAAACCGCCGACGACTACGTATACGCCGTCCTCGTCTTTGAAAATTTCAAAGTTCAAATCGTCGTTCGCGCGATATTCAAATTCTTCCTCAATCGGCATCGGTTCAACGGGAGGCAAGGTATCCAACACGCCGAAAATCCCTTCGATGAGTTCTCTCGTCCCCTCGCCCGACAGCGCCGTAATAGGGAAAATTTTATACTTGCGCCCAAACTTTTTCTTAAACGCTTTCAAATTATCTTCCGCACCGTAAATGTCGCATTTGTTGCATACGATGATTTGCGGACGGCTTGCAAGTTCTTCGCTGAACTCTTTCAACTCGTCGTTGATCTTTTTAAAATCCTCGATCGGATCTCTCCCTTCGCAACCGGAAATATCCACTACGTGGCAAAGCATACGGGTACGTTCGATATGACGCAGGAAATCGTGTCCAAGCCCCGCGCCTTGCGCCGCGCCTTCGATCAGACCCGGAATATCCGCCGCTACGAAAGATTTTTCATAATAGCGCACCACGCCGAGGTTGGGCGAAAGCGTAGTGAAGTGGTAATTCGCGATTTTCGGACGCGCCGCGGAAATTTTACTGAGCAGCGTACTCTTACCCACGTTAGGGAAACCGACGAAACCGACGTCTGCGATCACTTTCAACTCCAAAATAACGTAATGCTGCTTGACCTTTTCCCCTTTTTGCGCAAAGTTAGGGGCATGACGGCGCGCCGTCGTAAAGCGCACGTTGCCCTTGCCGCCGTTACCGCCGCGCGCAACCAGTACCGCTTGTCCATCCTCGAAAACGTCACAAATCAAGCGCCCCGATTCTTCGTCGCGCACCAACGTACCCATCGGTACTTTGATATACAAATCCTTTCCGCTTTTTCCAAAGCATTTTTGCGTACCGCCCATCTCGCCGTTTTCGGCAAAATAACGGGAAGTAAAACGGAACGGGAACAAATCGTTCATATCCTTATCCCCGACGAAATAAACGTCGCCGCCCTTACCGCCGTCGCCGCCGTCCGGTCCGCAGGCAGGTTTGCCCTTGAACGCCTTAAACGAGTTCATGCCGTCGCCGCCGTCGCCCGCTTTGATGAGTATTCGCACTTTATCGGTAAATTCACCCGTTGCCATAATCCTTTTCCTTATATACTGAATTTCTTATACAGTATATCAAAAACAAAGTGAAAAATCAATAGATTTTTACTCCGCGGAAGAAAAATCTTTCCCCCGCGGAGTTTTTTCCGCCTATTTTCTTCCAACCGCAACGCCGTTCAATATCCCCGTGGAGAGAATTTTTTTCTCTTTCTTCCCATCAACGCGCAACGCCTCCTCGATCAAGTCCCCGAAAAAGATCCGCGCATCCGCCAGCCTTTCGCAAAAAAGATAGTACGCAAGCGAACCGGGTACGGTATTCACTTCGCAAAGATATGCCTTCCCCTCGCTGACAAGATAGTCCATCCGCACCACGCCCTGCAAATTCATTCGCTTATAGATCGTTCGGGTATAGGCGCGGATTTTTTCGCGCAAATCCCCATTCAACGCAACCCTGCCCCGTTCATTTTTATCAAAGCTCGGGTTTTGCCCCTTTCGAGACACTCCGTCCGAAGTGCGTTTGACGTATTTTTCCTCAAACGAGTAAATTCCTTCCCCAAACGCCGTTTCCGGCTCGGAAACAAAAATTTCACCGTTCAAAGAGTATGCAGCGCAGTTGACGTCCTTTTTATCCTGTAAATATTTTTCAATCACGATGCGGTGATCTAATTGAAAAGCGGTGCTGATCGCGCGCTTTGCCTCCTCCTCGTTTTTCGCCACCGAAATCCCGATGGACGAACCGAGATGCGCAGGTTTGATCACGACGGGATATTTCAAGCGGTTTGCAATACGTTTCAATAAAAACGTGCCGCGTTTTTGATAATCCCCCTCGTTGACCCGCACGTAATCGACGGTGGGAATATCCAAACCGCGCATCACGACCTTTGTCATACATTTATCCATAAACACGCCCGAAGGGGTAACGTCGGGCGACGCCAAGGGAATTTTGTTCCATTCGCACAAAGCGGAAATTCCTCCCCCCTCCCCTAAACCGCCGTGGCAGCAGTTGATGGCGACGTCTATCTTCGCCAGTTTTTTTATTTTGTTTTTTTGCACGTTCAACTCGTACACGGTGCCTTCCTCGATAAAAATACGCCGAAATCTATCACACCGTTTCCCTTTGAATACTTCCACGTTTGTCATCTTGGGTGAAGTGTACATTTTCCCGTCCGTATGTACGTAGATGGGAAGTGGATTATATTTTTCCCTATCCAACACGTTTAAAACAAACATCCCCGTCAATACGGAGATTTCATTTTCGCACGACCTACCGCCAAAAAACACCGCCACTTTTCGCATAAAAAAACACCTCCGCAAAATTTGTTTGCTTTGGTGTTTCTTTCGTTTTGTTTGTTGTCAATAGACGTCGGGTAAATCGTTTAAAAACAAAACCGCGTCCCCTTCTTGCAAGAAGTCTTTTAAAATTCCCTGCGCTTTTTCAAGCGTTTCGACAACCGTCAAAGTCTCCGCGTTTCCGTTTGCTTTTTCATACCCTTTTTTAACCGCGCCGACCAAAGTGTTTCCAACCAAAATCACTTTGTCAAAGCCCGCCTCGGCAATTTTTTCGCCCAGCTCGCCGTTGATTTTTTCTTCTAAAACGCCGCATTCGACTATGCCGGGAGTCACGATACATTTTTTACCCGAAAAACGCCCTAACGCCTTCAACGCTTCCTCCGCGCCCTTGGGGTTGCAGTTGTACCCGTCGTCCAAAATGTAAATACCGTTGTTTTCGATCAGTTGCAAACGGTGGGGAATAGGTTGCAACTTTTCCACGCCGCGCACGATCTCGTCCGCCGTCATGCCAAGCTCTACGCAAATCATCGCCGCAAGACGGATATTTTCCGCCGCCATCTTCCCCAAAAGAACGGTCTTAATTTCGACCATCTCACCGAAAATACGCATTTTAAACGCCGTCGCCGCCGCGCCCGTATCGATCTCAAATTCTTCCTCGTCTATATAGACGCTCTCCCCGATATGGCCGCTGTATTCCGCCTCGACGCGCTCCTTTAAGCTTGCGCCGCAAAATACTTTTTTAGCGCCGCATTTCAAAATCTCACTCTTTTCCGCCCAAACGTTTTCAATCGAACCAAAGCCTTGAATATGCTGTTCGCAAATCCCCGTAAACACTGCGTAATCGGGTTGTATCAATCCGCAAAGTTCCGCAATATCCCCGCGCTTGCGCGCGCCCATTTCCGCAATAAAAATTTGTTTTTTATCAAAATCGGGCGAAAGTACCGTTTTTGCAAACCCCATCGGAGTATTGTACGATTCGGGCGTCGCCACGACCGAATATTTTTCGGATAAAATGGTTTTTAAAATATTTTTCACCGAAGTTTTGCCGTAACTGCCTACGACTCCGATACGGATAATCTCGCGTTCGTTTAACACCTGCCCTGCACGTTTGACGTATTTTTTATTTCGAGCTTCCTCAAATACACCCTCGACGCCGTTTGCCGCCAGCAACAAAACGGGCGTCAAAATCGGCATCACCGCAAACGGGAAATACGCGATTAAGCCGTAGATAAACGAGCCGTTCCATTCCGCCAAAAATCCCAAAACCGCTACCAAAACATACGCAATACAAGCGGTAAAAAGCAGATAAACCGCAAACAGACGTTTCAGCCGTCCCGTAAAATTGACGGGGACTTTCAAAGCGTATTTTGCGTCCATGCGCCAAAACAGCAACAACAGCCCGAAGAAGGGTACGGATGCCACCAACAGCGCGCCTCTTACATCCAAAAACGAGAAACATAAGGCTACCGCCGTCGACGTTAGCGCAAGGCAAAGCGACAACACCGCAAGGCGATTGAAATATAAATTGTCCTTCCTTTTCAGCCAACGCCAAAAGCCGCCGCTTTTATAACCGCTTTGTTGCAAAGCGCCCATCATTTTTATCGTGGAAACGCATAACAGTACCGCGGTCAAAACGCTTGCTACGATCCTTAATACCACTTCATCCATAGAAAAATTCCTCTGCAATTATATTAAACGTCAGCGGATTTTCCGCAAACGCAAAATGTCCTCCGTCGATCAGCTTCAATCGCCCATGCTTTAAGCTCGCAAGATAGATTGCCGCTTCCTTCCGAGTCGTCACCGTATCCCCTTTGCCCTGCACGAGCAACACTTCGTTTTCGATTTTGCCCGCATACGCGCGCAAATCTTCGTTGACGATTTTTTTATAACTTTCCTTCATCACGGGAGACAGCGTACGATATTCGGCGCTGCCGAACTTTCTCTCCGCATAATTCGGCGCAAACCGCCGTACAAATCGGTAGGTCTTTACTTTCACGTGATAGCGCAATCCGCGCTTTAAACAAATACCTGCCGCCCCCGTAAGTAAAATTTTATCGAAGAAATCAGGCTCGGCCGCCGCCATTTTTACCGCGACCCGACACCCGAACGAGTGCGCAATCACGTGCGGTTTTTTCACGCCGAGCAAGGTCAAAGTTTCCTTCGTCCACGTCGCATAATCCTGTACCGAAAACGCCTCGGTCAAACGCGCGCTGTTGCCAAACCCCAAAAAGTCGATCGCCGTCACCCGAAAAAATCGGGAAAAATACCGTATTTGCGCCGCAAATGCCTCCTTGGAAGAAAGATAACCGTGTAAGAACACGAGGTCCTTCCCCTTTCCCGTTTGTAAAAACGAAACGTCGGATACCGTAACCGTCGCGCGCCTCCTTACAACGTTTTCGCCATCAAATATGCGTCCTCACCGTCCGCATAATATTTTTCCCTCTTTCCGTAACGGCTATAACCGTATTTTTCATATAAGCCGATCGCGCTTTCATTAGAAACTCGCACCTCCAACAGTACCCGTTCCGCACCGAGAGCCTTGGCTTTTTCGTGCATTTTTTCCATCAACAGTTTCCCAACGCCCTTACCTCGGCAGGTGGGTGCAACTGCAATATTGGCAAGTTCCGCATCCTCAAAAAGAACGATCAGGCAGGAATAACCGCATACCTGCCCCCCTTCTTCCGCTAAAAAAGTGTGATATACGGGAAAACGCAAAGCATCCTTTAACATATCCTCCGTCCACGGATCGGAAAAACTTTGCCGTTCGATTTCCGCAATCGCTGCAACATCCTCTTTTGTCCACGCGCGAACCGTCATTGTCATTTACCCAAGTTAAGTTCCGCCGAACTCTTTCTTACGTACAGCGCCGTCAACTCGCCGAATTTTCCCGCGTCCGAAAGCGCAACGACCGCCCTTTCCAAACCCTTGCAAGGATCTGCGGAAAGCACGGATACCTTTTTTGCGATGGGAAGTTCCGTACAAGAAACGGGCGCATACCCCTCCTGCACGAGCGCAAGCACTTCTTCCTCCTCCAAATAGGCGGGAGAATAAACAACCTCTCCATTTTCATAACCGCATGCGTAATAACAGTCGTGCAACGCGTCTACCAAACACAATTTCTTATCCGCGCCGTCTAACGCATTATATGCCGCAACGTCAAAAGAAGTGACGGGTAATGCAGGTTTATTAAACGCCAAACAAAAACCTTTCACCACCGAGATCCCGATACGAATACCCGTAAACGACCCAGCGCCGACTACCGCCGCGAAAAAGTCGCACTCCTCCAAGCGCATATCCGCTTTTTTCAAAGCTTCTTCCACCGCGGGCATAATCGAAACGGAGTGCCTCATAGCGCAATCGGGCAGGAAAACGGAATGTACTTTCCCTGCCTTTGCCGCCAACACGGCAAGATGATTGTTGCTGGTATCCACCGCCAAAAAGTTCTTCATATTCCTCTCCGTTTAATACTCGATTTCCCGTTCGTTTTCACTGATTTTTCGTATAACGACCCGTTTTACCTTACGGGGCAATAACGGCGCGATATTTTGCGCCCATTCGATCAAACATATGCCGCCCATATCGAAATAGTCCGCAAGCCCCAAATTTTCCGCTTGCGCCACCGATTCGATACGGTAGCAATCGTAATGAAACAACCGTCCGTCATAATCGTTCATATAGGCGTAAGTCGGGCTGGTAACTTCTTCTTCGATCCCAAGCCCCTTTGCAATTCCTTTGGAAAAAACGGTTTTTCCCGCACCCATGTCCCCGTCCAACAGTACGACGTCGCCTGCGTGCAGGGTTTTTGCATATTCTTCCGCAAAGGTTTCCGTTTCCTCGCGCGATTTTGAAATAAATATAGCCATGTCTTTATTATAATACCTCTTGGGAAAATTTGCAATCGTTTGTTGCAATCTTCCTCAAATTTTCATCTTTTTGAGGAAATTTGACAGTCGCTTATATAACAACATCGTCAGCAACCCTATGGAAACCGTTTTGATGAGATTGAACAGCAATACCGCCGCCCAAAACGCACCGAACGCCTCCGCCACCGTCATTCCGTAAATTGTCCCGCCCATCAAAAACGCAAACGTCGGAAAAATGATCAGGCGGTTGGCAAGCAACGCAACTCCCGTCGCGATCAGGCAAGACGCGCTTAAGCTGACGACGACCGTTTTTAAAGTCCTACGATACTGATACAAAATAGAAGGCAACAGCAAATAAGAGCTTGTGATCAAAAAATTAGCAAGTTCGCCCGCGCACATGGAGGTAGAAGTCAAACAGCGCAATCCCTCTTTCAAAAGACAGACCAAAACGCCTTCCAAAGGCCCTAACAAAAAAGAAATGAGTACAATAAAAACGTTGCCGAAATCCAGTTTTAAAAATCCCGCGCCGAACAACGGCATCGGTATTTCCAAAAAACTGACGGCATAGCTGAGCGCGACAAATACCGCCATAAACGCCAAACGCTTCGCCGTAAATCGCTTTTTAAAGGGCATTTTTGCCGTTGAACGCATACCTGCCCCCATTGTTTCCTCTTTTTTTATATCCATATATACCTCTTTTTTAAAAATCACGCCCCGAAAATCGGGGCGTGATTACCGTGTCAAAACCATCTGAAAACAGTTAAAGACTTTCCCATCCGGACTATACCGTCGGTATCGGAATTTCACCGATTCGGGAACGGCAAACGCCGTTCTTCGCAGACTATACTGCCGGTGAGGAATTTCACCTCGCCCCAAAGTCATCTATTGTAAGTCTATTATATATCTTTTCCCGCTTACTGTCAAGCAAAAGAGGCGCACTTGCGCCTCTTTACTTATTCTCATTATCTAGCGGAAATACAACGTAGAAAGTACTGCCTTTCCCGACTTCGCTTTCCACACCAAACACAAACCCGTGTCTTTCCAAAATCGTCTTGACGATGGATAACCCCAAACCCGTACCGCGGACGGGGCGTTTGTGCGTTTCCGACGAACGGTAATACCGATCCCAAATTTCGTGTATTTCTTCGGGTTTTATCCCCTTCCCCGTGTCCGTTACGCTAAAGCGGAAGGTGGCGCCCGTCTCTTTTTTCAACCGCACGTACACCGTTTGATCGTCGCCCGTATAATTGACGGCGTTGCCGATCAAATTGTAAAGCACTTGTCCCAGTTTCATTTCATCGCCGCGGGTATATAACCCCCCGTCGATTTCCGTGATAAAACGGTATCCTTTCGCATCTTTCAAGTACGTAAACCGTCCTAAAACTTCTTCCACGTATGCGGACATATCGAGCGTCGTTTCTTTCATTCCCTCTATCCCCGAACGGATTTTCGAAATATCCAAAACGTCGTTTACAAGAGAGGTCAAGCGGTCGGATTCGTCCAAAATGATTTGTGCATGTTTGTTTCGTTTTTCGGGAATATCGCCGGATATTTCCATAATCATCGAGGCATAGCCTTTGATCATCGTCAACGGCGTTTTAAAATCGTGCGAAACGTTGGCGATCAATTCTTTTTGCATACGGTCTGTCTTAGACAGCTCGTCCCGTGCAAAGTTCAGCGCCTCGGCAAGCTCGACCATTTCCTTCCCGTAATTTTGTCCGCGGAAATCGACGTCAAAGTCCCCTTGCGCCAAACGGCGGGCTTTTTTCGTCATTTCCGTAATGGGGTTTGTAAACCAGCCCGCGACCGCGCTGGTCACGGCAAACGACAGCATAAATACGAATACCGATATCAAAATAATACGGGTATTCATACGCGTGGAAACCGCCTCGATCAAGTTCAGCGATTTGCCCACGTATAAGTAACTTTCCACCCCTTTATACAGCTCGATTTGCGATGCGTAAACGCAAACGCCCTCCGCCTCGTATACGGTATACTCTCCTTTCGAGTTTGAAAGATTTTCAAGCAAAGCGTCCATCTCGTTGGAAAAATCCAACTGTTCTTCCACTTCGGGCGAGTCCATATCGAAATTCGGTTCTCTGGGGAACAAAACCGTGCCTTTCTCATCTAAAATATATACGCGCACGTCGTGTATATGCGACAGCATACGGATATAACCGCTGTAATTATCCCCCGTCCAATCGGGTTCAAGCAAAATATCCTGTTCGATTTGCTGACCCTTTTCGGCAACTTCTCGCGCCGCTTGATCTTTATACGTTTGCGTTAAAACCACTCTTTGCGCGAATACCGCCAGCAGCACGATCATTAACGAAAGCGCAGTAAAAATCGCCCACAGCAAAAAGTAGATGCTGGTGGTGTTTTGCGCCCGACGGTATCTTGCCCGACGGCGAGATTTTCGCTCGCTGAAAGAACCGATCGGCTTTTCCGTTGAATTGTTCGGCTGTTTATTCTTCATGTTTATTCTTCGAATTTATACCCCAAACCGCGTAAAGTCACGACAAATTTGCGATAATCTTTTAAATTACTTCTCAACATTTTGATATGCGTATCAACGGTGCGGTCATCCCCGTAAAAGTCAAAACCCCAAACGTCGTAAAGGAGTTTCTCACGCGTTAAAGCGATCCCTTTATTGCGGACAAGGTAGAACAGCAGTTCATATTCCTTCGGGGTCAGTTCCGCCTTTTCTCCGTCCACGTATACGTTTCTGCCCGCCATATCGATTTCCAAACCCTCGAATTTAAGAATTTCATTGCCCGTAGGTTTGCTCGCGCGGCGCTTCGTCACCGCGTTGATACGCGCCATCACTTCCTTGGGGGAGAAGGGCTTGGTCACGTAATCGTCCACACCGATCTCGAACGCGAACAGTTTGTCGTATTCCTCCCCGCGCGCGGATAACATAATGACGGGAATATCCTTCGCCTTTTTGATTTCCTTCACCGCGGAAAAACCGTCCAAGTGGGGCATCATTACGTCCATCAATACGAGGTCATAATCATTTTCACGGCAAAGTTTTACCGCCTCCATACCGTCGGCGGCTTCAAACGCCTCGTTTCCCTCAAATTCTACGTACTCACGCAATACCGCGCGGATCATTTCTTCATCGTCTACGATCAAAATCTTCATCTTTTTACTCCTCTTTCTTTTGCCGCATGGCGGAGCGCGATGGGGTGAATGCCTTTTACAACCGACCGCGCCGCCCACGCTGATATGAAAAATTTTCCACTACGAATATAATATACCCGCATTTTGTTAATTTTAAGGCAATTCAGCGTGAAAAATTTGTGAAATTTATTCTATCATCAACAGTATAGCAGATTTTTAGGTAAAAGTCAAGGCAAGCCGAAAAATCAGCTTGCCTTTCTTTCTTATTCATACTCATCATAATTCCGCCCCTGCCCCTCTCCGTGACATCCGCACGCCGAAGGGGGTTGTGGGGGTGAAACGGGCATACCACGTCCGCGTTTATCAGGTTTTTGTGCACGCGGAAATCCCACGTTTACCAAAATGACGTCCTCCCCGATCTTTACGATATTCCGCAATTCCAAAAACAATTCTTGCTTGCGCCCAAACCCTCTGCCGCCCGGCACGACCAAACCTATCCATCTGTTTTCGGGATAACACAACACTACGTCGCATACCCTGCCCAACTTTCTTCCGTCCTGCGTATTTACCACTTCTTTCGAGCGAAGCTCGGTAAAGCTGACTTCCATACTGCCCCTCCGCGTCCATCGTTACTATACAATATATGCGGCGCATACGCTTTTTGTGACTGTTTAAGAAATATTTAACCGAATGTTTTGCAAGGCGTTTTTCTCCAAACGGGAAACTTGCGCTTGAGAAATACCCACTTCCTCCGAAATTTCCGTTTGCGTTTTCCCTTCATAGTAACGCAAAAACAAAATTTTCTTTTCCCGTTCGCCCAGCTTTTCCAACGCCTCGCCAAGCGCAACGTGCTCCGTCCAAATTTCGTCCGTGTTTTTCTCGTCGCAAAGCTGATCCATCAAAAGGAGCGTATCGCCCGACTTATTGTAGACGGGTTCGTATATCGAAATCGGGTCGGAAATCGCATCCAGCGCATAGACGACTTCCCGTTCCGCCACTTTCAATTCTCTGGCGATCTTTTCAATCGTCGCCTCCTCGTCCCTCTCCTCGATCATTTCACGAGTTTTCAGCACTTTATACGCCATATCGCGGATACTGCGCGACACGCGCAGAGAATTGCCGTCGCGAAGGTATCGTTTAATTTCCCCAATGATCATCGGCACGGCATAGGTGGAAAATTTTACTCCCACGGAAAGGTCGAACCCGTCGATGGCTTTTATCAAGCCCACGCACCCCGCCTGAAAAACGTCGTCCACACCAAGATTTTTAATACGAAACCGCTTGACGAGGGACAACACCAAACGCATATTGCCGATGATAAACTTGTCCCGCGCCTGCTTATCCCCTTGTTTTAAGCGGACCATCAGTTCTTCATTCTCCTTCGCCGTCAGCTTAGGAAGACCCGACGTATCCACGCCGCATATCTCCACTTTTTGCATACTCTTTTCGCCTCCTTTTTCGTATGTAAAAAACAAAAACAAGGGGGCAGGGTCGAGATGAGTATGCGCATTGACGAAAATTTTTATACTTTTGCTCTTTGAAAAATTTACTCCATCTTGGCGATTTCTTTCTTTAACCGCAGGATAATCTTTTTCTCCAAACGGGATATGTAACTTTGCGAAATCCCTAAAAGGTCGGCAACGTCCTTTTGCGTCATTTCTTCTCCGCCGCCCAAGCCAAAACGTAAAAACATGATTTTCCGTTCCCTATCGGACAGCTTTTTCAACGCCTCTTTTAACTGTTCCTTTTCCGCGTTGGATTCGATATCCCCGTACACAGCGTCCGCGGAAGTTCCCAAAACGTCGGATAAAAGCAACTCGTTTCCCTCAAAATCGGTGTTTAACGGCTCGTCAAAAGACACTTCGCTCTTTAAGCGCGCGGTACGGCGCAAGTACATTAAAATTTCATTTTCGATACAGCGCGAGGCATACGTTGCCAGCTTGATATTTTTATCCGCTTTAAACGAGTTGATCGCCTTGATCAACCCGATCGTCCCTATGGAAACCAAATCGTCGTTATCCACGCCCGTGTTGTCAAACTTCCGCGCGATATAAACGACCAAACGCAAATTGTGTTGAATGAGGGCGGCTTTTGCCCGTTCCTTTTCCTCCTCCTGCGCCAAAAGGCGTACCATTTCGCTCTCCTCCTCCGTAGACAATGGCAGGGGCAACGCTTCCCCGCTGCCGCAGATATAATCCACCGTCACTTCTTCCGTACATACGTTTTTCAAAAATCTTTTTACCAGTTCAATCAGCCGCATTTTTCCTCTCCGTTTCTTCTAATATCCGCGCGTTTAATAACACCGTGTATTCTCTTTTTATCATATTCTTGGACGGGGCGAAATATACCTCCGAAAAAATAGTCCCCTCCTCCGTTTCCACTTCGATTTTTCCATCGTATAGAGGTATTGTTTTCGTCCCTGTAAGAGTGCTTATGCAAATTTCATCGCATACCTGCCCCCCTTCTTCTAAAAGTTCTCCTCCCCATAAATCGTATAAGAGCGCAGGGGAAACAAAGCAGACTGGCTTGCCGTTTTTTCGCGCCAAATTACCGCTGTCGAAAAAGCCTTCCGTCCGTATGTACTTTTCGCCCGCCAAAACTCTGCAATCGTACAGGCAGCGGTGCAAGGATTTTCGGGCGTATAGAATTTTTACCAGTTGTAACGCCGTCGCCGTCAACACGGCAAACCCGATAAACACCAACCAACTGGGGACTTCTTTCGTCGCCGTTTCCCCCATGGAAAGAGGTCCGTATATTGCAAGCAACGTTCCGCCAAAACCGAAACTGAGGGTGAAAAACAAAACGGTCGTCAATAGATACCTTCCCCATTTTCGTTTTCCGCGCAACCGTCCAAACGGCAATAAACACAGCAAGCACCCCATCGCCAACTTTACCGCCGTACCTGCCGCCGCAGGCAACCGAAGATATGGAACCAGCAACGCAAACCCGGCACCCGCGCCTGCGGAAACGAGAATTTTCCAAAGCCGCGTTTTGACCTTTGCCGCCGTAAACGCCAACCACAGCAGTACTCCGTCGTAAAGGAAATTTTCAAGCCATGCGTATTCGATATAAATTTCCATGTCCAACAGTATAACAAACGTGGATTTTAAAATAAAAACACCTTTTGTCGAAAAGGTGTTTTTCTTGTCTATTTGATTTTTAATAGGCGTATTTGATATATTCGATGCGGCCGTCGCCGTAAACTTCGGCAACGTCAAACCGAGCGTTCGGTTCTTCTCCCGTGCGCATCCAGTAAAATTTCGCAATCGCCAAATACCGTTGCTGTTTCTCCTTCCCGACCGCCTCGGCAGGCGTACCGTAGGCAATCGATTCGCGCGTCTTTACTTCCACAAACGCGATTTCATCCCCGTCCTCAACAATGAGATCGGCTTCGCCAAACGGCGTACGGTAATTGCGTTTTAAAATTTTACACCCCTGCTTTTTTAGGTACTTTTCAACCAACCGTTCGCCTTTTTTGCCTAAAACTTTTTTGTGAAGGTCCTGCGGTGAATCGGGCATAATCCGTGCTCCTTTATTCCTTGAATATGCGCCGCCGTGCCGTACCCTTTGTTTTGTTCAAACCCATAATGAGGGTACTGCTTGGCGTATTCGTCCATCATACTATCACGGTAGACTTTGGCAATGATGCTTGCCGCACCGATCGAATAGGAAAGCGCGTCGCCGTGTACTACGCTGTGTTGAGGCAAATCGATATCAAGCGTCATATTGCCGTCCGTCAAAACAATTTCAGGCAGCGTCCCGTCAGGCAAAACCAGTTTTTCTATCGCTTGTTTCATGCCCAGCTTCGTCGCCTCTAAAATGTTGATTTCATCGATAGTTTTTTCACTCACCTCGACCATGGTATAGGCAATCGCCTTTTCTTTAATCATTTCAGACAGTTGTTCGCGTTTTTTTGCAGATAACTTTTTACTGTCGTCCACACCCACGATCAACTCACTTTCCGTCAACGGCATGACCACCGCCGCACAAACAACGGGACCTGCAAGCGGACCTCTGCCCACTTCGTCTACCCCCACGATATAACGGTAACCCTTTGTTTGCAAAGCGCGCTCGTATTGTAATTTTTCCTCTGCATTCCAAATCTTTTTCATAGGTCAAAACTCAAAATCCGTATAATCCGCAGGATTTTCCAAACAAACCCTACCTATCCTGCCCTTTCGGAAATCGTCCACGATCGCCTTTGCGCCGCGCTCGTAGTCGAATTCGCCGCCGCGGAAGATAAACCCCCTGCGCTTACAAACCGCCTCGTACATACCCAACTTTTCCGAAAAATCGGTGATGCCGTAACGTTCGGTCAAGCACTGCGGATATTTTTCCGCCAGCTCGCCCAAAAGCTCCAACGCGATATCGTCCATATCCAAAATATCGTCGTTGATACTGCCGATGTACGCCAAATGACGGGCGTGGTACTGATTGTCAAAAGAAGGAGGCATCGTGCCCGGCGTATCGAGAAGGTCGAATGCGCCGCATTTGAGCCATCTGACGTCGCGAGTGACCCCCGCTTTATCCCCCGTCTTTGCACGCTTTTGTCCACTGAGCAAATTGACGATGGTACTCTTGCCCGTGTTCGGGATCCCTGCTACCATAAAACGGAAAGTCCTATTCAACCCCTTCGCCTGCGCTCGTGCGCGTTTTTCTTCGGTGATAGCGTTCAGCTTTTGTAAAAGGATACGCTTGGTGGAAATGTTCGTCGAATCGCATTTCACCGCATACCTGCCCCTACCCTCGAAGAATTTTAAAAAGGCGTCCACCTTGCCTTGATCGGCAAGGTCGGCTTTGTTCAAGACGTATAAAATCGGCTTTTCGCCGAAAATCTTTTTTAAATTTTTATTGACCGTAGCAATCGGCGCGCGCGCGTCCAACACGCAAATAACGCCGTCGCAAAGGTCGCGTTTTGCCTCCATGTCGCGCATGGCTTTCGTCATGTGCCCGGGAAACCATTGTATGTTTTTCATAATTACCTCAAAAGATCGGGGCGATTTTTCCTCGTAATCGCGATCGACTGTTCCCTTCTCCACGCGTCGATTTTCGCATGATCGCCGCTACGCAAAACGTCGGGAACGGTCAAGCCTCTGTATTCCTGCGGGCGGGTATATTGCGGGTATTCAAGCAAGTTTTCCGAAAAGCTTTCGTCTACCAAAGAAGAATTGCTGATCACTCCGTCCACGTAACGGGATACACAATCCGCCACCACCATCGCAGGCAGTTCGCCGCCCGTCAAAACGTAGTCGCCGATAGAAATTTCCTCGTCGATGAATAAATCCAGCGCACGTTGGTCAACCCCTTCGTAATGTCCGCAAAGCAAGATCAAATGCTCGTATTCGAGCAGTTCAAACACCTTTTGCTGTTTGAATACTTGCCCCTTGGGGGACATGTAAATACGACGCGCCTGATGTTTGGGGTCCAACGCCTCGATCGCACTGCCGATGGGTTGCGCCATCATCACCATGCCCGCGCCGCCGCCAAAAGGATAATCGTCGCATTTCAAATGCTTATCCTCGGTATAATCGCGTATATTCACAATATTGATTTGTATTTTTCCCGATTTTTGCGCTCTGCCGATGATACTTTCTTTCATCGCGGAAAACATCTCGGGAAATAACGTTAAAATGTCTATTTTCATAACTCAACGCGTACCTGCCGCCGCCATTTTTATTACAAAATCGCCTCAACGAAACTCTTGGAATCGAAAAATTCCAAATCGTCCATCTTTTCGCCTACGCCCGCAAACAGTACGGGCAAGCCCAACTCCTGCGCCAGCGAGAACACGAAACCGCCCTTCGCCGTACCGTCCAGTTTGGTCAAAACGATCCCGTCCAGTTCAACCGCCTCGTCGAATACGCGCGCTTGGTTGACTGCATTCTGCCCCGTCGTCGCGTCCAAAACGAGCAATTTTAAGAAGTCCGCCTCGGGATATTCTCTCGTCACTACGCGATCCATTTTGCGGAGCTCGTTCATCAAGTTTTCCTTGACGTGCAAACGCCCTGCCGTGTCCACAATGACCACGTCCGTGCCTTTCGCCTTTGCCGAGGAAACCGCGTCGAAAATGACCGCGGACGGGTCGCTGCCTTCCTCGTGCTTGACAATACGCACTTTCGCGCGATCCGCCCAGATGGATAATTGCTCACTTGCCGCCGCGCGAAAAGTATCCGCCGCCGCAACCGTTACCGACTTTTTCTGCGTGAGGAAATAATGCGCCAATTTGCCAACCGTCGTAGTTTTTCCGACTCCGTTGACCCCTACAAGCATGATCACGCAAGGGTATGCGGGCGGTTCTACTTCCGATTCTTCCAAAATGTCCGTCAAAATACCGCGGAGCAAGCCCGTTACGTATTCGGGATCGCGCAAACGTTCTTCCATCGCCTGCTCTTTGACGCGTTCGACCACTTCTTCCGCCGTCGATACCGATACGTCGGAGGAAATCAGCAATTCCTCCAACTCCTCGTAGAACTCGTCCCCTAATTTATTTTTGGAAAACAGCACGCGGAGCTTTTCCGAAAGATTGTCTTTCGTCTTTTTCAACGCGCCGAAAAATTTTCCGAATAATCCCATATAATACCTCAATCCATTTTAAAGTATGGCTACGTCACAATAAGCAGTTGAGACAGAGCCTAAAGTATAAACGGCGTAGATGCAAAGCATATACGTCGTTTTTTAATTTTACTCTACTGTGCCCGCGCCCAGCTTGGTTTCTACCTCTGCCAGTTTTACGGAAACGATCTTGGATACGCCCTTTTCCTGCATCGTAACGCCGAACAAGGTGTCCGCTTGGTTCATCGTCGGTTTTCTGTGCGTAATAACGATAAACTGCGTGTCCAGCGCAAAACGCTTCAAATACGAAGCAAATCTATCCACGTTCGCATCGTCCAACGCCGCTTCGATTTCGTCGAGAATACAGAAAGGCATGGGTTTGGATTTCAAAATTGCAAACAGGATCGCAATCGCCGTCAAAGCGCGTTCGCCGCCCGACAAAAGGGAAATTTTCGTCAGTTTCTTGCCCGGAGGACAAGCGACGATTTCGACGCCCGCCGCAAGAGGATCTTCCACCCCTTCGTAGTCGATCTGCAATTCCGCTTTACCGCCGCCGAACAATTCTTTAAACGTGACCTTAAAGTTTTCGTTGAAATCATAGAACCCTGCGTTGAAGATGCGGAGCATTTCTTCGCGGATCTGGTCGAGCGCCGCCTGCAAATCGTCGATCGCCTTTTGCAAGTCGTCACGCTGACCGACCATTTCGTCGCAACGTTCGCGTTCTTCGTCGTATTCTTCCACAGCATGAGGGTTGACTGCGCCGAGCATCGTAATCTTGCGTTTCAATGCGGAAATCATCGTTGCCGCTTCTTCCACGTTGAAGTTTTCCACGCGGAATGCAAGACAGCCTTCGTAATCGAGCTCATACGCTTCTTCCATACGCTGACGGCTGTTTTCGAGCGTCGTGTCGATCTTACTGATTTCGATTTCGGCTCTGTAACGCTTGTCCGAACTCTTGGTCAAGGTCTCCTGCAAGCCCGTCTTTTCTTCTTCTAAACTCAGCTGTTCGGCGTTGACCGTTTCTTTTTCACGCGTAACGACGCTGATTTCGTCCACGATCGCCTGCACCGTCGCCTTTTCTTCTTCCGTCAGTTCCTTCGTCGCCGCTTCCGCCTCCAAGCCTTTGAGCTTGGTTTCCGTTTCCGTCTTTTCGTATTCCATATCGAGGATACGTTTTACGATTTCTTCCTTTTCGGCGGTCAAACGTTCGACGTTTTCCTTTTGTTTTTCCAACTGCGAAACGAGAGTGGTATATTCCATCTCCATTTCACGCAAAGTTTTACTCTTTTCCGCGCGTTCTTCCTTGAAACGATCGCACTGACTGCGCTGGCTTTCCATTTCTTCTTCCGCGCTCTTTCTACGGGACGCGAGCTGTTCTTCGCTAAGCGACGAGTTCGCCTCCTCGTCCTCCAACTCCTTCAGTTTGCGGTTCAATTCGTCCAACGCTTCCTTGTAGGTCACGATGTCGCTTTCCGCTTCGGTAAGCTGTTGCGCCAAAGCCGTTTCACGCTGTACAAGCCCTGCGATTTCGCTGCTTGCGCCCTGATATTTTTCACGCAAACGGTCTACTGCTTCTTCCGCTTCCTTTCTCTCTCTTTCGCTGTTGGCAATCGCCGCTTTCAGCTTTTCGATGAGTTTCTGCTTGCGCGCGATATTGTCCTTACATTCCTGAATTTTACGTTCGTTGGAAAGGAGCGAGCCTGCATTTCTGCCGCGGCTACCGCCCGTCATCGCACCGCTTGTCGAAACGGTATCGCCGTCGAGGGTAACGATTTTGAAAAGGTTGCCGTACTTTTTCGCAATCGCCGTCGCGTTGGCAATGTTGTCGCAAATCAGCGTATTGCCCAAAAGGTTGCTGACTACGTTATAGTAATAATCGTCATAATGTACAAGTTCGGTTGCAAGCCCCATCGCGCCGCGTTCGTCCAACGCGCGACGGATTTCCCTCGAATCGGGACGAGCGCGCATGCTGGCAACGGGCAGGAAAGTAACGATACCGCCGTTGGTACGTTTCAAATACTCGATAAGATATCTCGCGTCGTCCGCCGTGGGCGTAACGACGTTTTGCATTGCGCCGCCAAACGCCGTTTCGATCGCCGTTTCATATCTTTGATCGGTCGTTACGATATCCGCCAACGCACCGTGCAAGTGCTTGGACAGATCGGGGTTGGTTTTGGAAATGGAAAGCAAACGTCTGACCGATTCCTTATACCCTTCGAAACGGTTTTTCAGGCTAATGTACATCTCCAAATTTTCACGCAAAGACGCCAACTGACCGTTTGCATTGAACAATTCCTGGTTGAAATCGTTGACGGTAAGCTGCATTTCGCGCGCTTCTTCCTGCTTTTCTTCCAGCTCGCGAATACCGGAGGAACTGAAATCTCTTAAATTCTTCATATCCTTACGGACGGAAGCAAGCTCATCCGAAAGGCCCAAAGAATCACCTATTAAAAAGCGCTTGCTACCCTCATCACTTATTATCTCATAATAATTTTTTTGAGAAGAAAAAGCATCAGCCCCTATACTGCTGATTTCCCCTTTTAAACCAATTTCAGAACAAGGT
>JAFUIT010000096.1 GCA_017468345.1 Clostridia bacterium | reverse complement strand
TCGCCGACTTTCACGTCGTTTTCTTCCAATACGAAGTCGAATTTTTCACCGTCGTAGGTCAAAGCGTATTCGATCTTCGTCGTTTTCTCTACGCGGTCAAGTTCTTCGCCCGTCACGGAGTCAACGTTTACAATATATTCCGTGGTGATTACGGTAAACAATGCGTCCGCCGCCGTAACTTCACCGTTCACGACCGTTACTTCCGTTTGAACACACTCGTAACCGTCTGCCCAAACTTTGAAAATATAGTTTTCCGTCGTCACGTTGTTTTCCACCGTTTCCGTGTAATAGAACGATGCTTCCATCATCACTTCTTCGTCTACGGTTGCCATCAGTACGTAAGAGGTGTTTGCGCCGTCCACTTCATGTACAAGCGTGAACGTTACGTCGATTACCGTCAAAACAAACGTATCTTTGGAAGGTTCGGATACGTAGTAATATGCTACGTTCACTTTTTCTTCAAATACCGTTTCCTGCGTTTCGTACTTTTCACCCGTTACAGGATCGTAAGCCGAATCGTATTTCGTTTCATAACCTCTGATTACAAGGCTCGCTTGGGTAAGCGTTCCGTTAACGATCTTTGCCTCGAAATCAAGATAATCGTCTGTCTTTTCCCCGTTACTGTAAACAAGGTCTGCCGTATAAACGGTTTCTTCCGCGTTAGATACGTAGTTCAAGGTCAACGTTTCGTTTGCGTCGGGAATTGCGATCGTCAGGCGTGCGCGTTCTTCTACGCCGTCGTAATTATATACATAATTGATATCAAGCAAATCAATGAAGGTTACATTTTCAACCCATTCGGTTTCGCCCGTTTCCTGATCAACGATTCCCATGCGTTCGGTCTTGTTTGCTCTAACGGTTGCGTCCAATCTCAAAAGAGTGTCGTCCAATGCCACTACTGCTTCAAAATCAAGGTAATCCTTTGCGTCCACAATCAAATCCGCTTTGTAGGTGATGTGAGCGCCTTCTTCTTTCATCAACGATGCAGCCGCACGCAGGCCCGTTTCATCCGATACCTGCAATACGAGACTGTCTTTTGTAAGAATTGCCAAAGCTTCGATATTGCCGCAAACCGCGTTCACCGCGTATGAGCCGTCCGCGCCGTGTACGTAGGAAATGCCAACGCCGCTTACGTTTACTTCAAAGCTTACCAATTCAGCAACTTCCGCCGTTTCATTGATAACCACTTCTACCGTAACCGCTTCACCGAGCATATCCACCAAGCCGCGAAGTTCAGCCGTAATGCTGAAAGGTTCGCTTTCTTCTTCCGAAGTCATCACCGCGCCGTCGCTTGTTTCCACGTCGGTCTTTCCGTTGTCTGCAAGCAAGTTATACAATTCGTCGAACGTCATTTCGCCCAACGAGGACATTGCCTGTGCAAGTACCATCTTCATTTCCGCTACCGTGATTTGCGCGCCGCCCATTTCGCTCAAAATGATTTCGCCAAGCGTCAAATCGTAGCAGCTTTCGATCAAGCTCTTTACTTCGATCTGCGCGCCGTACGCTTTGTATGCAATAAAGTTGATAAGATCGTATACTTCGTTAATATCGACGTCGTAATTTTCCGCAAGAGTGATCGCGCTTGTAGCGATTTCTCTAACCTTCATTTCGGGCAAGCTTGCCACAAAGTTTGTCGCCGCATTCATCGCACCTGCGCCGAATACTTCGTCCACGTACTGACCAACCGTCTTACCGTCGATTTCATCCAAGAACAGGTCAAGCGCCTGCATATTTAACGTGTATACGCTGTTGCCGTTTTCATCCTTCGTTTCAACGATTACGTTTTCCGCGAACAGATTGCAAAGGGTTTCCAAGCTTTCAATATATTCAACGGAAATGCTCGAACCGACAGCCGAACCTACCATTGCCGCAATCTTCGGCGCGTATTCCGCAACTTCCGTATAAATGTACGCAATATCCATGAAATCGTTATAGGTCATGCCCATCGACTGTGCAATCGCCGTATAAACAAGCTCGCTCATATTGCTTTCTTGCGTCATTTTCGAGCCGTCGAAGTCGGTAACTTCCAAGGAGATCGCTTCGCCGTTTACGTATAAGTAAAGCGCGCCCGTATTCACCGTCCCCGTCGCGGTATCCGCCTCGTTCGTGCCGTCAAGCGCTACGCTGTAAGTGTTGAATTCAAGCTTGATATGCCCTGCAAGTTCGCCGTCGATCGTGTCGATCAATGCTTCCGCAACGTCTACCGATACGTATACTTTTTGCCCGTTTACTTCCGCGCTGTATTCGTCTACGATGGTGATGGAGCTACCTTCCTCCAAGGAAAGCTGGCAGCTCACGCCGCCGATCATGCCCGCGATCACTTCGGATACTTTGGGAAGGGACACGGTCAAAGCCGCGATTTCTTCCGTCTTCTTATCTCCGCAGGAAGGACAGGTAAACGATTTTTCGCCCGCTTCGCTTACGGAAGGATATTTCGTAATCAACGCCTCGTACTTATGCCCCGTTGCAGGCGCTTCCACGAACGTAGTGTAATCACACTTCGTACACTTTTCATACGCGCCGTAGCCCGCCTCGGTACAAGTAGCCGCTTTTGCCGCGTGACTTTCAAGGGTGTGCGCCGCATCCACGTAGTTGTCTACGTAGCTTTCGCCGCATTCGCAAGTATACGTCGTATACCCCTTTTCGGTACAAGTAGGCGCAGTCACAACCTCTGTGTACTCGTGATCGTGCCCGATGCCTTTTACCTTGTCGATAAGGCCTTGCACTTTTTCGCAAGAGGTCATCCCGAACGCCGCCACAGCCGTACAGGCTACGCTAAGTAACGTCAACGCAAAATGTTTGATTCGTTTCATAGTAAGTCTCTCCTTATTTTGTTACCGTTTTATTATATTCCCGCACGCATATGTCCGTTCCCTTATTATTATAAACCGCACTGGTCTTATGAAAATGACAAACAGCCCTTGAGGGCTGTGCATAAAAACAAAGTGCCTTTTTTAAGCATGCGCTGTGGAATTTATATGTTTATTCTATCACATAATTTTTCAGCTGTCAACGGTTTTTGTAAAATTCAGTTGTTTTTTATAAATATATTTATAAACCGACAAAAAACGCCACCTAAACAGGTGACGTTTTTTCATTTATTCGGCGTTTTCGTTTTCCGCTGCGGCAACTTCTTTTGCAAGTTCCTCCGCTTGTTCTCCCATATCGGTTTCCTCTACCGATACTACGGATTTTGCCGCGATTTTCGCTTTTATCCCCTCGATAATGGGCTTAATATAACACATGGTCACGCAGAACACGACAAGGCAAGCGTAATGTACGATATACACGAGCCAACCGTGTTTCTCGTTCAAGAAAGGCAAGCCGCCCTGCGGAGGCGATACCACGTACATGAAATTGATCTTCCCCGACCCGTCGTCTACGATACTGTTGATATACACCGCAAAAAACATCAAGACGACGAGGAATTTTAAACAGTTAAAGTAATCGATTACAGTCAGTTTCAATTCCTTACGCGTACAAATATTCAATGCCAGCACGACGATCGCTACGTGGTATAAGAAATACTGCGCGGTGATGATCCACATACCGTTCAGGGAAGAATTTGTCGCGATCAAAATTGCCGCGATTCCGCCGATCAAACAGCTGGGGAACATAAAACTGAGTAAAAACCGTTTCAGTTTTTCACTTTTCGCAAAGTTCACAACCGCTACGAAAATGATTTGTATGGAGCAAAGGTGGAAAGGCAAATCGGTTTTCGGCAAAACGCCGCCGTGCGTCGCCTCGTTTTGGATTATGTAATAGAAAATTTTAATCGTTTCGGATATAATCCCCACATAAAACATCGTCTTACACACGGTGGAGAATTTAAGTTTTTTGGAAAGGATAAACAATCCGACGATCAGCGCGATACAAACGCCGACAATGATGAGGTGTTTTGTTTCAAAAATGGAATGCATCGATACCTGCCCCTGCCCTTTTGATGAATTTTGTCTATTCGACAGTAACAGTATAGCATAAACTTATTCATATATCAAGCGTTTTTATAAAGAAACAGTTTCACGTTATATCCTCGAACACAAAAAGGCACAGGAATTGCCTGTGCCTTTTGTAATTTGTCAACCTTGAATTGTGATTACGACCCTTTCACCGTATCCCAGTCAATATTTCCGCCCGCGTTTTCGCAGTAATAAATATACGCGTCTTCGATCGAGCCGTCCGTTTCCGAAAGCACGATCACACTACCGCCGACAAGCGGAGTCCCCGTCTTGTTCCAAATCGCTACCGCCACGATCTCCCCC
>JAFUIT010000095.1 GCA_017468345.1 Clostridia bacterium | reverse complement strand
CGCCGAATCCGCCGCCGCCAAAGCCGCCGAAACTGCCACCGCCGCCGCTGCGCCCGACAAACCGTCCCGCGCCTTTGTTTGCAGCCGCGGCTGCCGAACGCGCCAACGACGCCGTCATCGAACGATTGATACAACGGCTTAAAATGTAGCAATCAAACCAAGTCAAGTCGGACGCCACACACCACGAAGGAGGCTGTACAAGCAGTTTTTTGAACTTTCCCTCCCATTCGTCCGTCACGCCCAATACCTGCGCGTAAGGGAGCACTTTATAATAAAGTTCGGGGTTTTCTTCCAGCATGAACTTGATTTTGTCTTCTTCCGTCACAACGATAAACTGCTTAAAGCCGAGAATATTCTCCAACGCTTTCAAATACTTTTCCGTGCGCGACAATGCCCGTTGCGTTGCAAAATGCGCGACGAACACGCCTATACAAAGCACCGCTTTTTCGTACTCCGTCATCACGTGCTCGGCAACCAAGAAAACAAAAATCAAGGTGAACGACACGGCGATTATAATTTGCAAAATCAACAACCAACGCCGCTTGCCTGCCTTCCATTTAAAACGGTAATTTTCACTGAGATAGCCGATCAAGGCATTGACAAACAACGGGATCGCAAGGATCGCGCCGAAATAATACTCGTATCCCCCGCCTATCCGTTTCGAGATGAAGAACGGGATCAAAAACGCCAACAACAAACCGATGATCGGCCCGCTTACATAGGCGAAAATTGATTTCTTCTCGTACATGGGTGGCGCGTCCGGCACTTGTTTCATTGCCGTTTGAGAAGCTTGGAAGAATTTACCCTCCAAAGCGGAAACCTTCACCGCGCGCGCCGTATTTGCCGTCGTTTCCTCAAACGGCTTTTCCTCCGAAACCACTTTTGCGCCGTCGAACAGTCCTTTAAACAAGGTCTTTTCGTAAACGGGCGCATCGCTCGGCAATTCGTCCACAATCCCGATGAGCGTAGGATCGTCTTGATCGTTTAAATCGATTTTCAAATACCCCTTGTTGGCAAAATAGTACAACATCGAAGTGATATCCTCGTTGTTGACCGCGCCGTCTATCCATTTGCCCATCTTCATCGGGTCCATATCGTCGGGGGCGGAAATATTAACGACCGTCACAACGTCCCGCTTTTTACCCAAAAGCACCGCAAACAATACGACGATCACAACCCCTGCGACGCACGCAAGAACGATTTTCCACATATCCTTTGTCAGGAAACGAGTGGAAGCGTAACTTTCCAGCACGCCTTCGGGCAGAGTAAATTCCAACGTAATACCGCCCGCTACCCATTCGTCATACCGTTCGGAATAAGTCATATTCAACTTTTCCGTATACAGCGTCAAAGTTTTCCCCTCATTCGACCAAGTTTGGGTAACTTTGTTGCCGCTTTCCGCGCCGAATACGTCGGCATAAATTTCAGACGACGTCGGTTTTTGAGGAAAATCAACCTGCACCGTTACGTCGTTTAACGGCACTTGCCAACCAAACCCCACGACGTCAACGGTCATTCCGTTTTTCAGCGTATCCGCGCCCTGCTCCATCACGTAAGAAAGGTCGTACGTCCAAGTTTTTCCCGCATTTGCGTTACCGACGCAGTTAATATCGATAAAACCGCTTACTTCTTCATTGTCCGCTACGTAGAAATAAAACCCGTCGTTCCCTTTGCATTCCGCTTGGATATTTTCATACCGCGCCCCATCCGTCGGCAACGAGCGATAGAACATCGTCAGCCCTTGGCGGAGGAATTTCACCGTCACGCTTTCTTGCACTTCGATTTTTCTATCCTCGCGCAAAATCATGTGCACGTCGTATTTTTGCACGGATATTTTCGCATCGTTAGACCAGTCGGCATTCGCCGTCACCGCAGACATGCCCCCGCCGTTTCCCTTTTGAAAGGCAAGAGGGAAAAGCAAAATAAGCACCGCAAACAACAGCGCCAGCCAACGGATAAAACGCCATTTAATATTCGTTTTCATACTGTTATCCGATTAAAAAGTCACCTTTACGTTTTGACGTTCCACGTCGCTGTCCAGCTCGAAATATTCCTTTTTCCCGTATTCTTCGCCCATGCGTTTACCGACAATGCACGCAGGGAACAGTTCGAGCTTGGTGTTGAAAGTTTTCACCACGCCGTTGTAGTAGCGGCGCGCGCTTTCCAACTCCCCTTCGATCCGCTTGAGCTGTTGCTGTAAATCGAGGAAGTTGGTATTTGCCTGCAACTGAGGATAGCTTTCCGAAATCGCCGTAAACAAAGTACGCAACGACGAAGACAAATCGTTTGCCGCCTGCATCTTTTCCGCCGTCGTTTTCGCACCCATCGAAAGGTTGCGCGCGGCGACTACTTTTTCCAACGTTTCGCTTTCATGCTTTGCATAGCCCTTTACCGTTTCCACGAGGTTGGGGATCAGGTCAAAACGCTTTTTAAGGTATACGTCGATGGTGGACATTCCTTCTTCCACATTATTTTTCAAACGTACGAAGTTGTTGCGCGTGCTGATCCACCAAGCGATAACGCCGATAACAAGCACCAAAACGATTGCACCGACCACGATTCCAACGATCGCGCCTGTGCTTAACAATAAAGAATGTAACATACTTCTCTCCTTCGGGGTCATTTTTCACCCCTATTTTATTGAATTTATTATATAATATAATAAAAAAAATGTCAATAGGTATGAAAAAAATCGTAAAAAACGGGCTTTCCCATAAGGAAAACCCGTTTTTATCAACCGTTCGTTAGCTTTCGCTACGTCTATTCTTCAGCCAAAGCACGCCGCCGGTAATGAACGGCGAAAGGATCAGCCAAAGCGCGGCAAGTGCGATGATCGTATATACGATTACCGAACCGGCCGTACGCGCGCCGGCAAATACCGTAGACACGAGGTTCAGATCGAACAAGCCGAACAAGCCCCAGTTGATCGCGCCGAGAATTACCAAAATATAGGCAATAATATTTGCAATACGCATAAATTTTTCCCTCCTGAAAGCAGTATGCGCCACCTAAAGGGAATTATGTGTTTTATGAAAATTTTTCGTTTACGCCTCGATAAAATTCAAAACGTCGGCGTATACTTCCTCCTTGCCGATCTCGTTGAGAAGTTCGTGGCGCAAGCCTTCGTATAACTTTCCCGACACCGTTTCGTAACCCACGCCGCGTAAAAATTCGATCGCTTTAAACCACTTCATCTCGTTAACGATCACCGCGTCGTCGCTGCCCGCGATAAAATGAATGGGCAAAGTGGGATTTTGCACCCGATATCCGCGCTTTTTATAGGTATATTTCATGAGTTTGAACAAGTTTTCAAAACCGTTTACCGTAAAGACGTAACCGCATTTCGGATCGCTCAAAAACGCCTTCGCGATCTCCGTATCGTGGGTCAGCCACGATCCCTTGCCCGCCTTGACAAAAGCTTGACTTCCCTTACCCGTCGCAAGATAGGACAGCACTTTACTTCTATGCCTTTGTCCGCGGAAAAGCCGAATGGTTTTCGCCAACAATACCGCCGTACCCGCCAAAGGGTTGGCGCTGGGCGAGCCGCAAACGATCAGTTTGTCGATGAGATTGTCGTAATCGCGCAAGTAACAGCGTACGATCATCGATCCCATGCTATGCCCGAATAAAGTTACGGGCAGGTCGGGGTATTCCCCTTTTACGTATTGCGTGACTTTTGCACAATCGTCCACGATCGCTTTGGAGGAAAAATCGTGAAACCAACCGAGGTCCTCCTCTTTTTCCACGCTGTACCCGTGTCCGCGTTGATCGTGGCATACGGCAACGTAACCGTTTTCGCATAAAAATTGCATAAACGGCTCGTAACGTTTTTTATATTCGCACATACCATGTACCAGTTGAACGATCCCTTTCGGCGTTTCATCGGGCGCGTACAACAAACCTTGCAATTTCAATCCGTCATAATCGGAAAGTACAACAAATTCTTTTTTCGTCATTCGTCTTGCTCCTTGTTTTGTACTCTATTATTATACCATATGCAGCAAAAATGTCAATATCTTAATTAAAAAAACGGACGATTTTTCGTCCGTTTTATTTCTTATTCGGTACGAAGGGCCACAACGGGGTCTTTCTTCGCCGCCGCATTGGCAGGAATCAAACCGCTGATAAGCGTCAAACCGATACTGATAATGACCATGATGATCGCGGAACTGATGGGCAAGGACGCCAAAGTCGTAATACCCGTCAAGAACCCGAGCAACGCATTGATACCGATCGACAATAGATAAGTCACCCCTACGCCGATCAAGCCGGACGTAAGCCCGATGATAAACGTTTCCGCATTGAACAGGTTTTTGATATCCCGCTTTCTTGCGCCCAACGAACGCAATACGCCGATTTCTTTGACTCGTTCGACCACCGAAACGTAGGTGATTATACCGATCATGACCGAAGAAACGACGAGCGAAATAGAAGTAAACGCCACCAAAACGTACGTGATCGCGTTCAGCATCGTCTGCATCATCGACATCATCATGCCCACGGTGTCCGTATAGCGGACTTCATACTCTTTTTCATGCGTGTCGTTCCATTCGTCCAAGCGGTCCAACAGCAATTCTTTATACTCGAAATTATCCGTGTAAATCTTGATCGCATTCACGGTATCCTTACCGCCGACCGACCGAAGCGCCGTATCGCCGTAGAGGTAATATGCGCTGAAACTTTGCATACTTGCCGAAGTTTCCTCACCCGACGCGGACGCTGCCTCCTGCGCGCTCATATAATATCCGTCCAGGGGCTGTGCAATCCGTTTTAAATATTTACCGTCGCCCGTCGTGCAGTAAGTCGTGATCTCCTGCAATTTCGCCATATATTCCATAGACGGTGCTTGCCCTTCCGCAGGCATAAGCGCCATCAATTCCTGATACATCGTCAACAAAGTTTGCGTTGCCGCCACTTGCTTTTGCGACTGCATCCGAAGATCGTTTGCGATTTTCGAGTCGATATTCTTCTTTTGATATTCGCTGTAAAGCTGTTCCGTAAAGTACAAGCCGCTGCTCAAACAGCCGTAGGTACGACCTTCCTGCAAGCGGTATACGCCGACGATTTCGACTTCAATCCCTTCTTCCGCCTTGTTGTTTTCGTCTATCGCAAGCGAGCTTCTCCAACCCGTGTAATCGTAGAGATATTCGGAATTTGCCGCCGCCTCCGTATAGACCGTATCGTTAAAGTTCAACATATACTTTTTCCCGATAATCTTGTCAAAGGGAACGGTTTCATATTCGCCGTCGGTTGCAACTTCTTGCAAAGATTCCTCACTCATTTCGGGGAACAAATCCAAAAATTGTCTTTCCCCCATAATACCAAGCTGTGCAAGCGTCAAGTCGGTAATATCGTTGTTTGCGCCGACAACCAAAATCGCCTCGTTGTATTTACTGGGGAAACGGCTGCCCTCGCTTGCCGCCTCGTACTGCGAAAGCACGTAACTGCCCACGTCCTCTTTGGACATATCCGTCGTCCCGGGAAGCTTGCCGTAAATACTGCCCAAATACTCGACCATGGGTGCGAGTTTTGCATATTCTTCCTTTTGTTCGCCCAGCAATTTTACGTAATATGCTTTCAAGGAAGAAAGGGAAACCGCACCGCTGTTTTTCTCCATGTCCACTTCGGTAAAGAGGTTGTTGGAAAGGTCCATACCCGTGTCGTACACCATCGCGGTATACCAGTCTTCGTCCGTTGCCTCCAAATACTGCAAATATTCGTCCGAAAGGTTGTTCGTGACCGTCATACCCTGCGCGATGTTCGTCAAAAACGAGTTGACGTATACCTTGTTGTCCAACTCGCTCAAATCGGGCATATCGCTCGCCGAGCCCATTCCTTCCATGATCGCGCTCATATCGATCGTCGTTTCCGTGATCTCCAAAGGATAATAGGACAGCATATCTTCTTCCGTCTTTAAAATGTAACTGTTAAATCCGTTGGAAAGCGCAAGTACCAAACATACGCTGATGATACCGATACTGCCCGCAACGCTGGTAATAATCGTTCTGCCCTTTTTCATGGCAAGGTTGCGCGCGCTGAGTCCCAACGAAGTCTTGAAGGACATGGAAGAACGTTCTTTTGCCTTTCTTGCGGCTCTTTTCGCCGCGCGTTTTGCTTTTCTCGCCGCCTTTTTATCCACTACGATCGGTTCTTCCTCCACAACGGGTTCTTCCGCCGTGGGAGCGACTGCCGTTTCGACTGCCGTGCCGTCCAAATTTTCAGGCAACGCGTCCCATTCCGCACTCTCCTCCCCTTCGTAGGGGTTGCTGTCCGAAATCACCAACCCGTCCTGCAAACGCACGATACGGGAAGAATATTCCTCCGCCAACTCGGGGTTATGGGTAACCATAATAACCAGTCTTTCCCCCGCGATTTCACGGATCAAATCCATGATTTGTACGCTGGTGACCGTATCCAAAGCCCCCGTCGGCTCGTCAGCGAGCAAAATTTCGGGATTATTGACAAGCGCACGCGCGATCGCAACGCGTTGCATTTGACCGCCCGAAAGCTGATTGGGCTTTTTGTTCATTTCCTTTTCCAGCCCGACCTTTTTCAAAGCTTCTTCCGCGCGCTTTCTTCTTTCCTCTTTCGATACCCCCGCGATGGTCAACGCGATCTCTACGTTGCCGAGCACCGTTTGATGGGGGATCAAGTTATACGATTGAAATACAAAACCGATACGGTGATTGCGGTATACGTCCCAATCGTGGTCTTTATAATCCTTCGTCGATTTTCCGCAAATCACCAAATCGCCCGACGTATAATGATCCAGCCCGCCGATAATGTTGAGCAACGTCGTCTTACCGCACCCGGACGGACCGAGAATGGACACAAATTCGTTTTTGCGAAAACGTAAATCGACGCCCTTCAACGCCTGAACCGTCAAATCTGCCGTTTTATAGTCCTTTTTAACACCTTTTAACTGTAACATTTTTTGTTCCCTCTATATATTTTGTGTAATTATTGAACATTTTTTCAAAAAAACTCGGGAGGATCACTCCTCCCGCACCTACCGTTATTTTTTATACTTTCTCTTTGCAACGTAGTCGGCTTTCTCTATCTCTACCAACGCGCAAAACTGTTCAAAAGCCTCGCACATTTCGTTGAACTTCGCCACACCGAATTTCTTTACGCATCTACCGACGAAATCCACGCAAATTTTCAAATCCTCGCCGTAGGTTTCCAACGTTTCCTCCGTGATTTCGATATAAGCGATTTTTCTGTCCACTTCATCCGCAACACGCTTTACGATGCCCTGTTCTTCCAAACGGTTGACAATTTGGGAAATGGCGGAACGGGTAATGCCTAAGAGTTTTGCAAGCTGGGTGGAAATCAAGCGTTTGCCAACGTATTTCGCTGCCAAAATTTCGCCAAGCAAACGAAGTTCGGTGCTGTTAAAACGCGTATCTTTGTCCGCAACCGTCAAATTGTCCATATTTCTCATCATCGTAAAGATATCGTTGAGATATTTTTCATTGCCGGTCGCCCTCTTTTCCGTCTTTAAATCCTTCGTTCTGCTACCCATAATTTCCTCCTGCGTACCCTTATTTTTTCCTAATGTGTATTATACTATATTTTAATAATACTTGTCAATATTAGTAAAGCGCTTAAATAAATTTTTCGCCTATTTTTCACATTAAGATTTTATTGACGGTATTATAACCTTTTTATGTGAAAGCTTTAACAATATTGTGTGAAAATATCATAAATTTTCCAAAGAATTTTCGCAAAAGGCTTGTCAAACGCATATAAAAATGCTAAAATAGTAACCGTGGTGAAAATCTTGTCCTTTTTTGACAAGCACTCAACGGAGTTTATATGGAAAAACTGATTGAATTTTTACAAAAATCTTCCACCTCTTATCATGCCGTACAAAACGGCAAACGTCTTTTGGAGGCAAACGGGTTTTGCCGTCTTTTGGAAACGGACGACTGGATTTTGAGCGAGGGTGGGAAGTATTACGTTACGCGCGACGGCGCGGTTATCGCCTTTACCGTGGGATCTTTGAACGATTTTTCCTATAAAATCGTGGCGTCCCACACCGATTCGCCCGCGCTGAAATTAAAAGAAAATCCCGTGCAAAAATCCGCTTTTTACGCGACTTTAAACGTCGAGCCCTACGGCGGCGGACTTTGGCACACCTTTATGGACCGTCCTTTGCACGTTGCAGGCCGCATCATTCGCCGCGAAAACAACCGCCTTTTGGAGGAAGTGGTAACTTCCCCCTTTACCCTGACGATCCCCTCCGTCGCGATCCATCAAAGCCGCGATTCGAACGATCATTTGGGCTTGAACCCTCAAATCGATTTGCAGGCGATGTTAGGGCTTTCAACGGATATTGACGACTCGGATACCTTAATCGAAGCGATTGCAGGCGAAAACGTAGTTTCCTACGATCTTTTTCTCGTGAACGCGGACATGCCCTATTCGTTCGGTATCAGTAACGAATTTTTGGCATCCCCCCGTATCGACAATTTGACCAGCGTTTACGCTTCGATAGAAACTTTGGTTTTTGACGAACCCCGCACAGGCATTTGCGTTGCGGCGTGTATGGATAACGAGGAAATCGGGAATATTACGGCGCAGGGCGCGGGCGGAGATTTCTTGGAAAACGTCTTGCGCAGAATTGCCTATTCTCTCCGCTTTGACGACAACGAATATTATAAGGCGCTCGGCAATTCGTTTTTACTCTCGTTGGACAATGCCCACGCGGTACACCCCAACCATCCCGAAAAAGCCGATTCTACCAATAAGACGGCTTTGGGCGGCGGCGTCGTCATAAAAGGACACGCAAAAAAATCGTACGTGACCGACGCTTTTGCTTCCGCCGTTATCAAAACGGTGTTCGACAACGCAAACGTAAAATATCAACACTTCTTCAATCGCTCGGATATGAAAAGCGGCGCGACTCTCGGCACGGAAGTTACGCGTAAACTGGGCATTCTCGGCGTAGATATCGGTATTGCGCAACTTGCTATGCACTCCGCTTGCGAATGTTTTAAAAAATCGGACTACGACGAATTGATCAAAGGTTTGCTTGCCTTTTTTGCGGCGAAAATCGTCCGCGAGGAAGACGGTATCCACGTAGAATAACTTTTCTTTGATAAGTGAAAAGGAGCAGACGGTTGTCTGCTCCTTTTTTTATTTCAACGCATACATGGTGCGTTGTTTTTTATTTAATAAAGGCACGGAACGCAAGATACGTTTCGTATACGTCCGCTTTGGAAACGACTTCGTAAGGCGCGTGCATGGAGATGACCGCAACCCCGATATCAATGGTGTTGATGTTCATGTTGGCGATGTATTTCGCAACCGTACCGCCGCCGCCGACGTCTACTTTGCCAAGCTCGCCCGTCTGCCAAATGACACCGTTTTCATCGAACAGTTTGCGAAGATAACCTACGTATTCCGCATCCGCGTCGGACGAACCGCTTTTACCGCGAGCACCCGTGAACTTCGTCACGCCTGCGCCGTGGGAAATGTACGTTGCGTTCTGCTTTTCCAAAACTTCGGGGAAGTTGGGATCGTAGCCCGCGTTTACGTCCGCCGAAAGGCAAAGGGAGTTTGCACGAAGCGCCGCCGCGGAAACGCCTGCGGACGCCGCAATTTCGTTTAAAAGGTCGGTAAAGATCGCGCACTGCATACCCGTAACGCCTTCACTGCCGATTTCTTCCTTATCCGCAAGCACGACCATGACCGTATTTTCGTCCGATTTTTCATCGAACAACGCGGTGTATGCGGGATAGGAGCATACGCGGTCGTCGTGACCGTATGCGCCGATCAACGCACGGTCAAAACCGATGTCTTTTGCTTTGTATGCAGGAACAAGAGAAAGTTCCGCACTCAAGAAATCCGCTTCTTCCATGCCGTATTTGTCATGTAAAATTTTCAGTACGTTTTCCTTGACCGTCTTATCCTTATCGTTTTCCGCCGCTACGTAAGGAATATTGCCAAACCAAATATTCAACCCTTCCCCTTCGATCGCTTCGCCAAGCGGTTTCATGCTCTGTTTCGCAGCCAAATGCGGCAACAGATCGCTGATATAGAATACGGGATCGCTGTCGTCCTCCCCGATTTTGACCTCCAGCTTTTCACCGTTTTTCAAAATGACTACGCCGTGCAAGGAAAGCGGAATGGTCGCCCACTGATATTTGCGGATACCGCCGTAGTAATGGGTTTTTCCCATCGCAATACCGTCCGCCTCGTACAAGGGCACTTGTTTTAAATCGATGCGGGGGCTATCGATATGCGACGCGATAATGCGAATACCGTGTTTCGCCACGTCCTTTTTACCGATACGGATAAGGTACAAATTCTTCCCGCGGT
>JAFUIT010000094.1 GCA_017468345.1 Clostridia bacterium | reverse complement strand
TTGCAGGCGCGGACGTTTGGCTGATACCCGTCGGGGGCACTTATACGATCGATGCGAATGAGGCGTGGGAGTATATCCGCCGTCTTTCGCCCAAGCTTGTCATTCCCATGCATTACCGTCCCAACGACGGAGCGTTGGACATTACGGGGATCGAAGTATTTTTACAATATGCGGAGAAAGACAAAGTCATTTCCCGTCCAAATGGGGAATATACCCTGAATAAAGCGGAATTGCAAGAGGTAACGGGAAAAATTTTGTATATGGAGCGTCGTAAATGAGTATGATTGCAAACAAGAATGAATTTAAATTTGCGTGCAGAGAATTTTTATCGGGATTTTCATTAAACGCACTGCGTTCTTTCGGTCGGGATATCGGCGTTTCCAATCCGACCAAGGACAAAAAGAAAAAAGTTTTGATCGAGGAGATCGTACTGGTTTTATCGGGGGAAATCATGCCGTGTTCGCCTTCTACGCTTGGCGCGCCCGTGAAAAATGATTTTGTCGACCCGAAAATTCACGAGGGGATCAATCGGATACGTATGATGTATACCGATCAACCCGACGACGATTTTAACCATTTAAAAGAGCAGTTTCAACGTTTGAAGGAGAACCCGCATTATTTGGTCGTCGAAGATCCCAACGCACGCGAGTTGGAGAAAAACGGCGTACCCGAGGTATACGTCGGGCAGTTGGAAACTTTAAACGGAGTTTCCGTTCTATTGCCCCTAAATTGTATGGATACGGCGACGAAAATCATCGTTTCGGTGGAGATGATACGCTCGCACGATTTGCGCGAAGGAGACGTAATCAGTTGCTACGCGGAAAAGCGTCACAGCGTTTTAGTGGCGACGGTTATTTTGACGGTAAACGAAGAAAAAGTCGATTTATTGCATCGCGGGCATTTTGACGATTGCAACGCTTGTTATCCCCATCAAAAGTTGAATTTCCACGACGGAAACAAAAACGCCGCATTGACGGGTAAAATGTTACAATGGCTGGTTGCGGTCGGGAAAGGTCAACGCGGTTTGGTGATTGCGCCGCCGAAATCGGGCAAGAGTATGTTGCTGATGGAAATGGCGGCTTTGGCGACGAGATTGAACAAAGATTTAACGGTGATGTCGCTGTTGATAGACCAAGCGCCCGAAGCGGTAGGCCAGTTCCGTAAAATCGTCGGGGACGATCATTTGGTGTATACTACGTATGAAGATGATTCGGATAGACAGGTTTTCGCGTCGGAATTTATCTTAAAACGCGCGAAACGTTATGCGGAAAGCGGAAAGGACGTATTGCTGTTCGTGGATTCGTTAAATGCGCTTTCCCGTGCGTTCAACGATACGGAAAGCTCTATCGGCGGTAAAGTGTTTGTAGGCGGCTTGGAAAGTAAAACCGTGCAATATTTAAAACGGTATTTCGGTACGGCTCGGTGCTTGGAAAGGGGCGGCTCGATTACGATTATCGGCGCGTTGGCAACCGATACGGGCAATCCCGCGGACGATTTCTTGCAAGCGGAACTTTCCACAATCGCAAATTTGGAAATTTGTTTAAGCGAGGAGTTGGCTAAACGCCGCATTTATCCCGCCGTAGATTTATTGAAAACGCGCGGCAAAGGCGTTTCGATGGTTTCGGGGACGAGAGAGGACATTTTTAATGCGTTTATCCGCAACGAATACTTCCCCGTGTTTGGACCGAAAGGTGTGTTAGAACTCTTGTCGGAAGTTGCCGACTTGAACGAGTTGGAAGATAAAGCTTATAAACAATTAAAGACGAAAAAAAATTAACATGAAAAGCAGGACGATGGGAAAAATCGCCCTGTTTTTTTGCTTTAAACTATAAAGAAAATGAAAAGTATTTTATTTTTCAATACCAAAATTAAGGAAAAAGACTTGACTTTCTTAATTATTAAGGCTTTTTTACATTTTCAAAATGGGAAGGCTATAAGTTTTTCCTATACTATATTTTGTGTTCATGCGCTTGACTTTACCACAATATATGGTATAATAGTAAAGCACGAATTGAGAGTTGGACACAATATATTGTGTAATGGGAAGATTTATAAACGCAATATCTTGTTGTTTTCATATAATTACAGAGGAAGAATGGGGTGTACGGTATGAAGGAAATGAAGATAATTAAAAGAAGCGGCGAAGAGGTTATATTTGATAAGGAAAAAATTGTGAACGCATTACGCAAGGCAAATAAGGAGGTTGCGGAACGCGACCGTATTTCCGAAGGCGCGTTGATGGCGATCGTAGACGTAGTCACCGAGCAGTGCGCCAACCTTGGGCGCGCGCCTCACGTTGAGGAAATTCAGGATATGGTGGAAAACCGCCTGATGGCGACGCTTTGTTTTGCCTTGGCGCGCAAATACATAACATATCGTTATAACCGTGCGTTGGTGCGTAAAGTAAATACGACGGACGCGCAAATTTTGTCGTTGATCGAATGCAATAATGAAGAAGTAAAACAGGAAAATTCCAATAAAAATCCCACGGTAAACAGCGTTCAGCGCGATTATATGGCAGGGGAAGTGTCCAAGGACCTTACCCGTCGTATTTTGTTGCCCAGCGATATCGTTGCGGCGCATGATCAGGGGTTGATCCATTTCCACGACGCGGACTATTTCGCACAGCATATGCACAACTGCGATTTGGTCAATTTGGAAGATATGTTGCAAAACGGTACGGTAATTTCGGGTACGCTTATTGAAAAACCGCACAGCTTTTCTACGGCTTGTAACATTGCGACGCAAATCATCGCACAGGTTGCGTCCAATCAATACGGTGGGCAAAGTATTTCCTTGACTCATCTCGCGCCGTTTGTTGACATCAGCCGTCAAAAGATCCGCAAAGAAGTCGCGGAGGAGTTAGCGGGTTTAAACGTCACGGAAGAACGTATTGCGGAAATGGCGGAAAAGCGTCTTCGCGATGAAATCAAGCGTGGTATTCAAACCATTCAATATCAGGTTGTAACCCTCTTGACGACCAACGGTCAAGCGCCGTTCGTTACCGTATTTATGTACTTGAATGAAGCGCGTAGCGAGCAGGAAAAGGCAGACCTTGCGTTGATCATCGAAGAAACGTTGCGTCAGCGTATTATGGGCGTTAAAAACGAATCGGGCGTATGGATCACGCCTGCTTTCCCTAAATTGATTTACGTTTTAGAGCCGGACAATATCTCGGAAGAACAGCCTTACTGGTACCTTACCGAACTTGCGGCAAAATGTACTGCAAAGCGTATGGTGCCCGATTATATTTCCGAAAAGAAAATGCTGGAATTTAAGGTGGATAAAAACGGCGAAGGGCATTGTTACACCTGCATGGGTTGCCGCAGCTTTTTGACCCCTTACGTGGACGAAAACGGCAAACCGAAGTATTACGGCAGATTCAATCAAGGCGTCGTTACCATCAACCTTGTGGACGTTGCGCTTTCTTCGGGTAAAAACGAAGAAAAATTCTGGGAAATCTTCGACGAGCGTTTAGAACTTTGCTATCGTGCATTGATGGAAAGACACAACCGCTTGAAGGGTACGCTTTCGGACGCTGCGCCTATTCTTTGGCAGTACGGTGCGTTGGCGCGCTTGAAGAAGGGGGAAACGATCGACAAATTGTTGTTTGGCGGTTATTCTACGATTTCGCTCGGTTATGCGGGCTTGTACGAATGCGTAAAATAC
>JAFUIT010000093.1 GCA_017468345.1 Clostridia bacterium | reverse complement strand
GATACGCATCAGCTGGAACGGTTTTCCGTCCGCGCGGTCCGCAAGATAGGGTTCTGCTTTGCCTTGGAAGATGTGTTCGCTGTCCAAATTCATGCGTTCGCCAAAATCCTGACCGGGATAGTCCGCATCTTTCAAAAGTACGCCGTACTTTCTGATCTCCGCGTCCACGCCCGTCTTGCCGTCCACCCATTGAATCGTACCGCGCACTTTCAATCCGCTGGTATCGTTGGAGGATCTGCTTTCGGGAACATACGAGCATTTCAATTCGACAACGTTGCCGTTTTCATCTTGTACGACTTCGTCGCAGTGAATGATATACGCACCCTTCAAACGCACGTAGCCGTCCGGCTTCAAACGCTGATATTTGGGCGGAGGATCTAACGAGAAATCCGCACTGTCGATATATACCACGTTCGAGAACGCAACTTTGCGCGTACCCAGTTCAGGTTTCAAGGGATGAATTGCCGAATCGAGCATTTCCTCCCCTTCGTAGTTGGTCAAAGTCACTTTCAAGGGGTTTAACACCGCCATCGCGCGTTCGGCGTTTTCGTTGAGGTTGTCGCGAATGCAGGCTTCCAAGTAGGAAAGCTGACATTCGGAATTTGCCTTTACGATACCGATCTTCGTACAAAAATCAAGCAACGCTTCGGGCGGAACACCGCGGTTGCGAAGTCCTGCCACCGTCGGCATACGGGGATCGTCCCAACCGTGGACGTGTCCTTCTTCCACCAACTTTTTCAAATACCGTTTGGACATGACCGTGTTGGTAACGGCGAGCCTTGCAAATTCGATCTGCTGGGGCTTCGGCGCAAAGCCGAGGTTGATCCCCACCCAGTCGTACAAAGGTCTGTGATCTTCAAACTCAAGCGTGCAAAGGGAATGGGTTACTCCCTGCAAATAATCGCAAATGGGATGCGCGTAATCGTACATGGGATAGATGCACCATTCGTCGCCCGTGCGGTGATGAGTACAACGCAAAATACGGTAGATAACGGGGTCGCGCATATTCATGTTCGGCGACGCCATATCGATCTTCGCGCGCAAACACTTGCTGCCGTCGGGATATTTACCCGCTTTCATTTCACGGAACAGTTGCAGGTTTTCTTCCACACTGCGGTTTCTGTAAGGGCTTTCCTTGCCCGCTTCCGTAAGCGTACCGCGCGTCGCGCTGATTTCCTCTGGGGAAAGGTCGCAAACGAATGCTTTTCCGTCCGTGATCAATTTTTCCGCATAGTCGTAAATCGTTTGGAAAAAGTCGGAGGCATATACTTCTTTCGCCCATTCGTAACCCACCCACGAAATGTCTTTGCGGATCGCGTCTACGAATTCCGTCTTTTCCTTGGAGGGGTTAGTGTCGTCGAAAAACAGGTTGCATTTGCCCTCGTATTTTTTCGCCGTACCGAAGTTGACAAGCATACTCTTGATATGCCCGATATGAAGATATCCGTTCGGTTCGGGAGGGAAACGAGTCTGCACCGCCTCAATCTTTCCGCTTTCAATATCTCCATTGATGATTTGTTCAATGAAATTGGTTGCTTCAATCGTTTTCATATATTTCTCACTCTTGTTTCTATGCTTTTGCTATGGCTGTATTCCGTTTTAATCGATCAAGACAGCCCGACGATCGTGCCGTCGGAAAGAAGATCGATCTTTTCCGCCGCGGGATGCGCGCCAAGACCGGGCATCAACATAATTTTGCCTGCAATCGCCACGATAAAGCCCGCGCCGCCCTTCAATACGATATCGCGCACCGTCACACGGAAACCTTCGGGTCTTCCCAACAGTTCGGCGTTGTCGGAAAGGGAATACTGCGTCTTTGCGATGATCACGGGCAAGTTTCCGCAACCCTTTTCTTCGATCGTTTTGATTTTTGCCAACGCGTCTTCCGAAAAATCCACGCCGTCCGCGCCGTAAATTTTCTTCGCGATATTTTCGATCTTTTCGCAAACGCCCTCGTTCAAAGCGTAAGGGAATTCCATTTTCGAGGGAATCTCGCAAGCTTTTACGACTTCCGCCGCAAGTTCCTTACCGCCCTCGCCGCCTTTCAAGAATACGTCGGTAAATACCGCCGTCGAGCCTGCTTTTTTCACCGTTTCGATGACAAAATCCGTTTCCGCCTGCGTATCGGTGAAGAAACGGTTCATCGCCACTACGACAGGTTTTTTGTATACGTTTTTAATGTTTTCGATATGTTTCAAAAGGTTGGGCATACCCTTTTCAAGTGCGTCGAGGTTTTCCTCCGACAGCGTTGCTTTATCCGCGCCGCCGTGTAATTTCAACGCTTTTACCGTCGCTACGATCACCACGCAATCAGGTTCGATACCCGCCGCCCGACACTTTGTGTCGAGGAATTTTTCCGCGCCCAAATCCGCGCCGAACCCCGCTTCCGTTACCGCGTATTCGGCAAGGCTCATCGCCGCGTACGTCGCCTGCACGCTGTTACAGCCGTGCGCGATATTTGCAAACGGGCCGCCGTGAATGATCGCGGGGGTATGTTCCAAAGTCTGCACCAGGTTGGGTTTCATAGCGTCTTTCAAAAGGACTGCCATCGATCCGACTGCGCCGGGAATATCCTTCGCGCGCACGTAATCGCCGTCCGTGTTCAAGCCCACGATGATATTGCCCAAACGTTTTTTCAAATCGTCGATATCGGTCGCAAGACACAAAACCGCCATGACTTCGCTTGCCGCCGTAATGTCGAAATGGTCTTCTCTTTCCACCCCTCTGCCCTTTCCGCCGACCGTTACGTTGATCAGCTGGCGTTCGTTCATATCCATACAACGGTGGAAATAAATGTTGTTTAAGTCAATCTTCAATTCGTTGCCGCGGAAGATGTGGTTGTCCATCAACGCGCAAAGCAAATTGTTCGCCGCGGTGATCGCGTGCAAGTCGCCCGTAAAGTGCAAGTTGATCTCGGACATGGGCACGACCTGTGCATAACCGCCGCCCGCCGCGCCGCCTTTGATACCGAACACGGAGCCAAGCGAGGGTTCACGCAAAGCAAGACACGCGCGTTTCCCAAGCTTGGACAAGCCGTCCGCAAGCCCGATGGAAACGGTCGTTTTCCCTTCGCCCGACGAGGTGGGATTGATCGCCGTAACCAAAATCAGTTTCGCGTTTCGTTTCGCGTCCTTGGGCAACGTGATCTTTGCTTTGTATTTCCCGTACAGCTCTAAATTATCCTCGGTGAGGTTTAATTTTTTCGCAACCTCGCGCACGTCGATCAGTTCTGCACTCTCCGCGATCTCGATATCCGAAAGCATCTCGTCTTACTCCTTTGTAGGCACAATTCGGCACTATGTATATTATTAGTTATACTATTATAACATATAATCGCGAAAAATGGAATAGTTCTGAGGGGATTTTTTTCGATTTTTTTGTCTTTTTTGTAAAAATTTTTTCCAATTTCCCGTTTTTCCCTTTTTCCTCTCCGTTTTTTATAAAAAACGGAATTGAAAAAGCAACTTTTTTGCAAAACACTTCCCCTTTCATTTGACTTGAAGGCGTGAAATGTCGTATAATTACGGTGTATAAAATTTTTAACGAGAGGTTATGACGGTTATGGCTGAAAAAAGAGCAGTAACGATGGAAAAACTTGTATCCCTTTGTAAAAACAGAGGTTTTATCTTCCCCGGCAGTGAAATTTACGGCGGGCTTGCAAATACGTGGGATTACGGTCCTTTGGGCGTAGAGTTGAAAAACAACGTCAAAAAAGCTTGGTGGAAAAAATTTGTGCAGGAAAATCCCCACAATACGGGTGTGGACTGTGCGATTTTGATGAATACGCGCACGTGGAAAGCGTCGGGCCACCTCGGCGGTTTCTCCGATCCGTTGATGGATTGTAAAAGCTGTAAAGCACGCCACCGCGCGGACAATTTGGTGGAAAATTACGTAGCGAAAAAGGGTCTTGACGTCAAGGTAGAGGCGATGGACAACGACGCTTTGGAGGCGTTTATCTCCGAACACAAAATCGTTTGCCCTATCTGCGGAAATTCCGATTTCACCTCGATTAGAAAGTTCAATTTGATGTTCAAAACCTTCCAAGGGGTTACGGAAGATTCGGCAAATACCGTATATCTTCGCCCCGAAACGGCGCAGGGTATTTTCGTAAACTTTGAAAACGTTCAGCGCTCCACCCGTATGCGCGTACCTTTCGGTATCGCTCAAATCGGTAAATCGTTCAGAAACGAAATCACGCCCGGTAACTTCACCTTCCGTACCCGTGAGTTTGAACAGATGGAGTTGGAATTCTTCTGTAAACCCGGCACCGACCTCGAATGGTTTGCTTACTGGAAAGATTACTGCAAAAACTGGCTGCTGTCCCTCGGTATGAAGGAAGAAAATCTCCACCTTCGCGACCATTCGCCCGAAGAACTGTGTTTCTACTCGAAAGCGACCACCGACTTTGAATATAAATTCGCTTTCGGCTGGGGCGAACTTTGGGGGATTGCGGACAGAACGGATTACGACTTGTCCCAGCACGCGAAAGAATGCGGAAAACCCATCACCTACCTCGATCCTGTTACCAACGAAAGATACGTACCCTACGTTGTCGAACCTTCCTTGGGTGCGGACCGCGTAGTGCTTGCTTTCCTCACCGACGCATACGATGAAGAAGTGGTAGACGCCGAAAAGAACGATATCCGTACAGTCATGCGTTTCCACCCCGCGCTTGCTCCTTACAAGTGCGCGGTACTTCCTCTGCAAAAGAATTTGTCCGAAAAAGCGGATGAAATTTATATGCAGATGGCGAAGAAGTTCCCCTCGACCTACGACGTTACGGGTTCCATCGGAAAACGTTACCGCCGTCAGGACGAAATCGGTACGCCCTTCTGCGTGACCGTCGATTTCCAAACCTTAGAGGACAACACCGTTACCGTTCGTGACCGTGATACGATGGAACAGATCCGTGTTTCCATCGACGAGGCTATCAAATACATCGAAGAAAAAATCGAATTTTAAAAAAGAAGGGGAGTTTCCCCCTTCTTTTTTCATCGCGTACACGGTAGCTTGATTTTATTTTCAACGCATACCTGCCTATATGAAAAAAAACGGATGCATTACGCATCCGTCTTTTTTGTTTTAAAGATTATTTCGTGAAATCTTCAATCGCGCTTTCCGTGCCGGCATAAACCCACTTGCCGTCCTGCTTAACGATTTGATCTTCATCTTCCGTTTCTTCATCTTTTACTTTTTCATAATAATCTTTCGCTGCAGATTTAGAATCGAAAAGAACTGCCGAGATCATGCCGCCGTCAACACCCGTCGTAAGGCTGACGCTTACTTCATACGCATAGATCATACCAACTGCGCCTTCGCCAGCGATCGCTTCTACCGTAGCTGCGTCCGTCGTCGTTTCTACTTTGTATCCTGCTTCTTCCATCTTTTCTTTTGCTTTGTCAATGTTAGAAGGTGCACAAGCCGCGAAGCTGATGCAAGTAATTGCCGCCAAAATTGCCACTAAAAATTTCTTCATATTCGAAGACCTCCAAAAAAAATTGTAAGTGTATTATATCACTATCACGTAATTTTGTCAATAGGTTTTCAAAAATTTTTCATCTTCCACACTTGGCAGTATTTTGTGGAATTTCCTATCCATTACACCTCATCGCTCCACGCTTTGAATCCATCGTTCTTAATGGTTTGATTTGCCGTTAAATGCCGAAAGTTTTTTCTCATCTCGTCCACGGTACCCACGTCTATGGCATATTCATACTCAAACGGCACAAAATCGACCATCCGCCTTATGACAGGCGACCCGCAATAATTGTAGTTGTCCGCGTATGCGCTGGGGATATACTTATAATTTTTTAAATCGTACATTCCTTTGTGATACGAATGGTTGGCTACCATTTCATACCAAATTGATTTCGAACCGCGCGATGCACAGTAAGCGTCGGCGTTCGGCGTATATATCCCTATCCCGAAATTATTTTCGTTGACGAACGCAACCCAATCGTCCGGTACTTTGTTTTTTGACAATTCATAGCAATAAGGGTCGGACACAGACTCGTTTAAACACGTTTTTTTATTCGAGGTCATCATAGGAGATAAATTCGGGTCTTTGACAACGCCGTCCGTCGTTTCGCAATAAAAATAATTCAGCGGATATACGGCATAAACGACAGGTGTTTCCTGCCCGGATATCCACGCCTTTTCCATACCTCTAAACTGCGAGAAATTGACAAAGCGGTTATACACCATCAAAACGCCGTTTTCCCCAAAGGTATATACGTTTTCCATATACGAATCCGACTGCGTATTATTGAAAAACCAGTCCTGCGGACGTACTTTTACACGGATTTCCGTGTCCGTATAACTGTAATCGATGATTTGCGTCTGCTTATCCCCCGCGCTGCCCGCCTGCACGGGATTATACAGCACCGAGCCTTCGTACAACACCGTATCTGTCGGCGCATAACCGTGGCTTTCGTTGACGTTAGCGTAATACGATTGCTGAATTTCTCTACCCAAATCGTGAATGTTGATAAGGTTGACTTCTTCCGTCACCACACGCACTTTGCTTGCATCCACGTCCTTATCAATACATACGCTCCCGTTTTCGTCGATGTATTCTACGACGTCTTCGCCTAATCGTTCCACATGGCAAATCGATCCGCCCGCCGCCAACCACGCGCCAAGCTTGATTTTTCCGTTGTTAATGTACAGCATTTCCTGCGTGTCGTACGTTCTGCCCGAAACGGCGATATTCGTTACGCGGATAGTCCCCTCTTGTTCGCTTACGTTTTGCAGGGTGATTTTTTCAAGTTTTTTAGAAAAATTTCCAAACGCCCCTTTACGGAAAGCGTCTAAAAACATGGTAAATTCCGTCGCGCCCTGCTCAATGTAGATTTTCTCTTTACGCGTCTTTGCAGGGTTGTCGACGTCGGTATAATGGATATATCCCACCAAGTTCACGTCGGTTAACAGCTCTATCCGCAAATAGTTTTTATCCCCGATCACTTTATTGACCGTGATTTCCGTTTCTTGCAAATCGTTCAGTTTCACCGTATTCGTATTTTCATAAACCGTCTCAAACGCCAACGGATCCACCGTTTCCTCTTTAGACGACTCGGACACGGACGAACTTTCCTTATTTAAAAAACAACCGCCAAAACACCCTGCCGACAAAATAAGGGCAAGGAAAAGCGCCGTCTTGTTTTTCGCTTTTGCGTTTTTCATATTTCACCTCTTGACCTTTATTATAACATAACTGGGGGAAAAGTCAATAGACTCCCCTTGAAATCGGTGTTTCATAAATTAAGGACTTTTTTAAAAATTTAAGCGCACCTTAATAGGCGCGCTTTTAAAATTTCCGTTTTCGCTATATCAGTCCTTGTTGATCACTTTTTTCTGCCACGATTTTTTATGGCATTTCGGACATTTCATATATCTTGTTCTGTTCACGTGCATCGCCCACAATACACTGTTGAAGGTCGGGACGTATTTGTGATGGCACTTGGCGCACTCGTAATAGCCCGCCGTTTGTTCGATTCTGAGCGCGTACACAATGCCGATGATACACGTCACAACCCCCACTGCAATAAGACTTATCCTCAACCATGTCTGCATCGGAACGAAACCCGCGATAAAATTAAATCCCAATAAAATAATCATGGACAATACGCCGATCAAAATTTCCAACGATAACAAACGTTTGTCCATTTCCTCCTTTTGTTTTACCATTTCCACTAAGTTTTTCTCTAACTTTTCGTCATAAGTGTTCATTGTACCTACCTCCTCTCCACTTAATAAATCGTTTACGCTGATTTTCAATATTTTACACAAATCGAGCATAATAGCGGAATCGGGCATCGCTTTCCCGTTTTCCCATTTCGACACCGCCCTATCGGTAATGCCTAATTTTTCCGCCAACTGCAATTGCGTCAAATTGTTCTTTTTCCTGCATTCGGCAATAAATTTTCCGATTTTAACTTGATCCATCAGCTACCTCCTTTTGTTTTTGGCTTAAGCTTACCTTAAGTATACACATTTCCCCAAAAAAAGTCAACGTACCGTCGGTTGAGTTTCCCCATATCAACCAACGGTAGAGTAAATAAATGCAATTTACGGCTCTTTTTATGCCTTTATCATGAAAAAACGCCCTTTCCTAAGGGCGTTTTTTGTATTCACTTGATACCTGGTAGGGTTATTTTGCCGTTTCGCAAATTCTTCTCGCCACGTGAACGCCGCTTGCGGACGCGTGCGAAAGAGAGTGGGTAATACCGCTTCCGTCCCCGATAATGTACAATCCTTCGTAACGGCTTTGCAGGTTTTCGTCTACCGCTACTTCCATATTGTAGAATTTCACCTCCACGCCGTACAGCAACGTGTCGTCGTTTGCCGTACCGGGGGCAATTTTATCCAACGCATAGATCATTTCGATGATGCCGTCCAAAAGCCGCTTGGGCAATACCAAACTCAAATCCCCGGGCGTCGCGTTGAGGGTAGGCACGGTGAACGATTCTTCAATGCGGGAAGGAGTACTTCTTCTGCCTCGTATCAAATCGCCAAAACGCTGTACGATGATGCCGCCGCCGAGCATATTGCTAAGCCGCGCGATCGATTCGCCGTAGCCGTTGGAATCATGGAAGGGATCGGAGAAATGCTTTGCCACCAGCAACGCAAAGTTGGTGTTTTGCGTTTGCTTTGCAGGGTCTTCGTAGCTGTGTCCGTTAACCGTGACGATCCCGTTGGTGTTTTCGCTGACGACCGCCCCTTTCGGGTTCATGCAAAACGTACGGACTTTATCCCCGTATTTTTGGGTACGGTATACGATTTTGCTTTCATACAACTCGTTGGTGATATGGGAAAAAATTTCCGCGGGAATCTCCACGCGCACGCCGATGTCTACGCGGTTGGATTTCGTCTCGATTTGCAGTTCGTTGCATACCTGCTCCATCCATTTACTGCCGCTACGTCCGACCGAAATGATACAATACGTCCCTTCAAACGCGTCTTTTTTGCAAATTACGCGATATCCGTCCTCCGTCTTTTCCACCTTTTGAACGGGAGTGTCAAAATAAAAATCCACCTTGTCTTTCAGCTCGTTGTACAGGTTTTCCAGCACTACGTAATTGATATCCGTCCCCAAGTGGCGCACGGACGCGTCCAAAAGGTGCAAGTCGTTTTGCATACAAAGCTTTTTGAATTTCGACCCTGCCGTCGAATACAGCTTCGTTCCTTCGCCGCCGTAACGCATATTGATCTCGTCTACGTAATGCATCAATTCCAGCGCCTTTTGCTTGCCTACGTATTCGTACAACGTGCCGCCAAAGTCGTTGGTAATGTTATATTTCCCGTCCGAAAACGCGCCTGCGCCGCCAAAGCCGCTCATAATCGAACAGCTTTTACAGCGGATACAGCTTTTTACTTTTTCCCCGTCGATAGGGCAACAACGTTTTTTCAACGGGTGTCCGCCCTCGAACACGGCGACCTTCAGCCCCGCGTTTTTTTGCATCAGCTCGTAAGCGGAAAAGATCCCGCCGGGTCCTGCGCCGATAATGATTACGTCATATTTCATCTTGTTCCCTCCATAAAAATAAATGGTCTACTACGAATTTTTTTCAAATCGGTAGACAACCATTTACGGCGGTTGGTAGAAACGCCTATCCTTATCATAGGCATATACCTTTTATATAATTTCTCGTTTCACACAAGGCACATTATACCACACGTTTGACAACTTTTCAAGAGTTAAAGTAAAAATTTTTTGCCATTTTGCATATAATTTTTAAAAAAGGTATTGATTTTTTCGGTTTTTTACTGTATAATACCGCCATAGTAGCTTTCCGCGTTTCTGTATCAAACGCGGCGGCTGCTTTTTTTGATAAACAGCGTCGCAATAAACAGTTGCGGCAAAGTAATTAAGTAAAACCACAAAGGAGCAGACTATGAACAGAAAACATCGACTTTCCACTGCGTTGGACATTGACGATTTGTTGATGGAATGCACGGCGTATGCCATTCGCTTGGCGAACGAAAAGTATAAATTCGACCCTCCCCTCAGCATGTACGAAGTTACTGGCTGGGGTCCCCTTGGCACGCGTGTAGACGTCATCAGAGAGTATTTCAACGATCCCGAATTTTATCGCACGCAACCCGTTATTCAGGGCGCGAAAGAATTTGTGGAGAAATTATCGTCTATGACGGAGGTATTTATTTCCACCGCCATTCCGCCCGAATTTATGGGCATTCGAGCAAAGCGTATTATGGAGGAATTTCCCCAAATCCCCGCAGACCATATTTATATGGGCTCGCGCAAAGACAAAATCAACGTGGATATCCTTTTCGACGACGCTATGCACAACGTAATGCGTTCGAACGCACGCTACCCGATCCTCATGCGCCGTCCTTGGAACGAGGCCGCCACGGGTATGATGGCTGTCAATACTTACGACGAATTTTTAAAGCTGGTCGAAGTGATCAGCGACAGTTACAACGTCAATCAAAAACGCTATTCCTTAGACGAGCCGAGCATCGTAGTGTTGGTCGGCCCTTCGGGCAGCGGTAAATCGAAGATCGCGACTCGTTTCCTTTCCAAAACCGACCGTTTTGAAAAGTTGGTCAGCTATACCACAAACGACCCTACCGCGGTCGAGATGAACAGTTGGTATAACTACGTTTCGTTGGAAACTTTCCGCGAAATGTGCGAAAGCGGGGAAATGTTCCAATCGACCATGTACGCAGGTCATGGGTACGGCTCGCGCAAATCGGACGTCGAAGCGATCCTTTCCAAAGGCAAACACGTCATGGCGACCATGGATATTTGCGGGGCAATGACCTTGAAAACCTATTTCCCCAACGTCACTACCATCTATATTCAGCGTGAACGGAAAGCGTTGCTCCGTTCCATCTTGCGGAAAAATTCCTCCATCGAGGACAAAGTCGACCGCATTATCGCCGTTGAGCCGGAATCGAAAAACGCAGATATTTGCGATTACGTCATCGAATTCGATCGCTACGACGACGCGGTACAACAACTGCACAATATCTTGGGCGTTTAATTTTACGCAAATAAACATCCACCCGAATATCGGGTGGTTTTTATTTTTCGGGCATAGCCCTTGTTCACTGGCGTAGTACAAATGTACTCTTTGGTTGACCTGCCAGTCATGCATAGATTACTTGCCACCCGTCAACGGGTCACGCGGAT
>JAFUIT010000092.1 GCA_017468345.1 Clostridia bacterium | reverse complement strand
GCTTGGAACTGCATCAAAAATCCGTCGCGCGAAGCGCCTCCGTCCACCTTCAACGACTTCAACGGCATACCCGTGTCCCGTTCCATTGCGGCAACGAGGTCTGCCGATTGAAAGGCGATCGATTCCTGCGCGGCACGGATAATATGTTCCCGTTTCGTTCCGCGCGTGATCCCTACGATCGTTCCGCGCGCGTACATATCCCAGTAAGGAGCGCCAATCCCCGTAAACGCGGGTACGATATACACACCGCCCGTATCGGGTACTTTTTTCGCATAATATTCCGCGTCGCGGCTTTCAGCAAAGAAACGCAGTTCGTCGCGCAACCACTGAATGACCGCACCGCCGATAAAGACGCTGCCCTCTAAGGCATATTGCGGTTTTTGACCGTGTAAAGTCGCCGCAAGCGTCGTCAACAATCCATTTTCACTGTTGGGGCGTTCCTCCCCAGCGTTCATTAAGAGGAAACAACCTGTACCGTAAGTATTTTTCCCTTCTCCCTTTTCGTAACAGCCCTGCCCGAAAAGAGCCGCTTGCTGATCGCCTGCGATCCCTGCGATGGGTACTTCCACGCCGTTGACGTTGGTGTAGCCGAATATTTCTCCCGAACTCTTAACCTCAGGCAACATACAGCGAGGAATGCGGAACAACTGCAATAGTTCCTCATCCCATTCCATGCTGTCGATGTTAAACAGCATCGTACGCGATGCGTTAGTCGCGTCCGTAACGTGTTTTTCTCCGTTCGTCAATTTCCAAACGAGCCACGTATCCACCGTGCCGAACAGCAAATCCCCCCGTTCCGCACGTTCGCGCGCACCTTCCACGTTGTCCAAGATCCATTCGATTTTACTCGCGGAAAAATATGCGTCGGGGATCAAGCCCGTCTTTTGGCGCAAGATTTTTTCATAGCCTTGCTTTTTCAGCTCGACAATCCTACCCGCGGTACGGCGGCACTGCCATACGATCGCATTATACACGGGTTTACCCGTATGTTTATCCCAAACGACCGTCGTTTCACGCTGGTTGGTAATACCGATCGCCGCGATATCTTTGGGGGAAACGTTGCATTTTGCCAGCAGCTCCATCATAACGCCGTACTGACTGGACCAAATATCGATGGGATCGTGTTCCACCCATCCTTCTTCGGGATAAATTTGCGGAAATTCTCGGCTCAATATCGCCGTGATATTTTCCTTTTCATCTACCAGCGCAACGCGCGACGAGGTTGTACCCTGGTCTAATGCAATAATATATTTCATCTCGTACCTGCCCCTATCCTTTTGTGAAAAATTACAATTTTTCTACCGTGATACCGTCCTCGATCGACGTTTCGTAAAAGCTTGCTTTATAACCGATTACGTCCTGATACGCTTTCCCTACGCGGCGAATAAACCCTTCTACCGCCGTCTTTTTTACGATGGAAATGGTACAACCGCCAAACCCTGCGCCGATCATGCGCGAACCCAAGCAGTCGCTTTCCTTACGCGCTAAAGCACTGAGAGTATCCAACTCTTTCCCCGTCACTTCGTACAAATCGCGCAAGCTGTAATGGCTTTCGTTTAACAGTCTACCAAGTTCCACGATGTCACCCTGTTTCAACGCCTCTACCGCTTTATGCACGCGGTCGCATTCCATAACGACGTGTTCCGCACGCTTGCCAACGACGCCCGAAAGAAGGTATTTCACCTCGGTAAATTGCTTGGGCGAAACTTCCGCAAGGCACTTCACGTCCAACACCGTTTGAATGGTTTTCAGCGCCGTTTCCACCTCTTGACGGCGGACGTTGTACTTGCTTTCCACCAAATTGTGCGGTTTGTTGCAATTTGCCACCACCAAACAATATTCCCCAAGCTGCAAAGGCACATATTCGTATTCGAGCGTAGAACAATCAAGCAATACCGCATGATCCTTTTTGCCCATTGCGGAGGCGAACTGGTCCATAATACCGCAGTTTACGCCTGCATATCCGTTTTCCGCTTTTTGCGAAATCAACGCCAGATGCACTTTGTCATACGCAACGCCTGCGTATTCGCAAAAAGTCACCGCCGTCGCTACTTCAATCGCCGCAGAGGAGGACAAACCGCTTCCAAAAGGCACGGTACAATCGTAAAAAAGATCGCACCCGACAATTTCCACCCCTTCTTCTTGCAGGTAATACGCAACGCCCGCTTGATAATTGCCTATTTTTAAATTTCTGTAAGAATCCAACTTATCCGTTTCGATTTCCACGATCCCGTCAATGCCGCGAAACGCCATACGGATTTTGTTTCCGCCGCGTTTTTTCGCGTAGACGTTACAGCGCAAATTCAGCGCCGCGGGAAATACCTTACCGCCGCAGTAATCGACGTGCTCGCCAATGACGTTAATTCGTCCTGCCGCCGTAAATAAATCCTCCGCCTTTTCACCGAAGATTTGTTCAAAGCTCTGCATTGCTTCCATCCGTTCCATGTTTCATATCCTCCATTTCTTTTTTCTTTTTTAAAAACCAAAAACACAAATACGCCGCGCCCGCCAAAATCATTAAGATTGCAATCAACTGCGAAGGGCTAAGCGCGGAAATTATCGTTTCGCCTCGATCGTCCGAACGTGCAAACTCAATACAAAAACGCCAAATCCCGTACGCGATCGCGTACACGGGCAATAAGGGAAATCTTCCCTTGTTTTCCTTGCCGAATTTACCGAAGAACAGCCAAAGCAATACTCCCGATAAAGCAAACAAGAACAACGCCTCGAACAACTGAATGGGTACTACTTTCGCCGTTTCGTACCAAACGCCGTCCACCACCACGTTATGATGAGTAACGCCGTACCATTTGTCGGTCAAAGCGCCGTGACAGCACCCTGCCGCCAAACAGCCTAATCTACCAAGTCCATGCGCGAGGGGAATCAAACACGCGGCGATATCCCCGATTGCGCCAAATTTTTTCACCGCTTCGCCGTCTTTGCACCAAAGCTTGCCCAAACCGAACCAAACGCCCAAAAAGGCAAACAAACCGAATATCAATCCGCCGTAAAAGGTCATGCCCGTGGTCGAGGTCAATTCAAATTTTCCGCTTTCGATCGCGTTGTAAATCGCTTGGAAAAACACTGCGCCGAAAAAGCCGAAAAGGATTGCCACCATCAAGGCAAGGATGAGTATTTTTTGCAACTTGACCGAGAATTTCCGCATGATGCCCATACGGTCGGCCGCTACCAAGCAAATGACGATCGCCACGACCAACAAAACGTCGTATATGCCCATTACGCCGAAAAGCACAGGATACGGATACATCGCAAGCCTCCTTTTTTACTTTTTTATCTCTACGAGATAAATTATACATCATTTACCACCCCTTGTCAATCCTTGGAATGGATTTTTGCATATAAAAAACAAAAACCGCACTTTACAGTACGGTTTCGTTTACCTTGATTACAGCGCTTGTACGTTGATCGCGCGCAGCTTTTCGGGATTTTTGGGATCGGGTTCCGTTTCATAGGAAACTTTTTGACCTTCTTTCAGTCTTCTGTACCCTTCCATTACGATTGCGGAGAAGTGCACGAACACGTCGTCGCCGCCTTCATCGCCCGCAATAAAGCCGTACCCCTTTTCTGCATTAAACCATTTCACTGTACCTTGTGCCATCTTGGTACCCCCTTCATAAGAATTTGATAAATTTGGCGCAAAGTACCCCCGTCATTTTTATCTGTATAGAGAAATTATATCATACTTTTTGGTACTTTGCAATACAAAATTAAAATTTTTTTGCCCTTTTTAAGCATTTTTCCCTTTTTTTGATGAAAATAATAGACTTTTTCGATACATAAATGTTATAATTTCAGCATAAACCTATACTATTTCTTTTCAAAAAGAAATAACGGAGATTGTTGTGGAATTTTTAGAAATATTAAAAGTGATCCTTTTGGGCATCGTGGAAGGCATCACCGAATGGTTGCCCATCTCCAGCACGGGGCATATGCTGCTTTTGGACGAATTGTTCACCTTGAACCTTCGCGAAGAATTTAAGGAAATGTTTTTCGTCGTGATCCAGCTTGGAGCAATCCTTGCCGTAGTCGTGCTGTTTTTCAAAAAGCTGTTTCCCCTTTATATCACAAAGGAAGAAACGGAAACGGAGGACGGCTTAAAAACGGTAAAACCGAAACTCAACGCGGACATGGGTATCCTCAATTTATGGGGAAAAGTGCTTGTCGCGTGTTTACCTGCCGCAGTTTTGGGCATTCTTTTCGACGATTTGTTGGAAGAATATTTACACACGCCCTTGATCATCGCATTGACGCTGATCCTCTACGGCGTTGCGTTTATTTGGATTGAAAACCGCAACAAAAACCGTGAACTTCCCATCAAAACAACGGACGAAATCAGTTACAAGCAAGCATTGATCATCGGCGCGTTTCAGGTATTATCCCTAATTCCTGGCACGTCCCGTTCGGGCGCGACCATCCTGGGGGCTTTGCTAATCGGCGTTTCCCGACCGGCGGGCGCGGAATTCACCTTCTTCCTTGCAATTCCCGTCATGGTGGGCGCAAGCGCAATCAAGTTATTAAAATTTTTCTTGGACGCAGGCGCGATGACAGCGCCGGAGATTGGGTACCTTCTCATCGGCGCAATCGTTGCATTTGCGGTATCCATGGTCGCGATTAAGTTCCTTATGGACTTTGTTAAAAAGCACGATTTCAAGGTTTTCGGCTGGTACCGTATCGGGTTGGGCGCAGTGGTCGTCGCCGCAGTCGTCATTCCCGCTTTGATCGGTTAAAATTTGTATAAAAAAGAAGGGCAATCGAACGATTGCCCTTCTTTTTTATTTCCCGTTAAATAATTTTTGCGCCGTTGTTTTTCAAAATTTCCACCGCTTTGTCTACCATAGCGGTTTTAAACGCAATTTTCGCATGCCCGTCCACGCCCGCGTACGAATACATATATTCCACGCTGATACCGCCTTCACCGAGCGCGATCAACAGTTCCGCCAAAGCGCCTGCTCTGTCGGGAACTTCCACCCCTACTAAATCAACCTCCGAACACAGATATCCTGCATCCTTTAAAGCGTCCAACGCTTTTGCGTTGTCCTCGGTGATGATACGCATGATACCGAATTCCTTGGTGTCCGCAATGGAAAGCGCGTATAAATTGATTTGCGCATCCTTTAAAACTTTACAGCAAGCGCTGGCTTTGCCCGCTTGATTTTCCAAAAATACTGCAATTTGTTTAATCATATTTCACCTCTTATTATCACATTTTTTCAAACGCATTACAACTTACGTTTGTCCGTAATACGTTTTGCTTTGCCTTCGCTACGTGCAACCGTACCGGGCGACACAAGCGTGATCTTCGCGCTGACGGACAATGCCGACGCCATATCCGAAGCAAGCTTTCTGCGGATTTCTTCCACGTGCGAAACTTCGTCCACCGAAATGAAAGGGGACAATTCCACCACGATCTCCATCGTGTCCAAATTGTTGACGCGATCGACGTTGATGTGGTAATGAGGTTGAATGTCGGGATTTTTCAGCAGTACGCTTTCGATCTGCGAAGGGAATACGTTGACGCCGCGAATGATCAACATATCGTCGCTTCTGCCCGTGATCTTGTTCAACTTCACCGTCGTTCTACCGCAAGGACAAGGATCGGCGTTGAGGCTGGCGATATCGCGCGTTCTGTAACGCAACAACGGCATACCTTCCTTGGTCAAAGTAGTGATAACAAGTTCACCCGACTCCCCATAAGGCAACGGTTCTAACGTATCCACGTCGACAATTTCGGGGTAGAAATGGTCGTCTTGGAAGTGCATACCCGTCTTATACTGACAATCGCAAGCGACGCCGGGGCCTGCAATTTCACTCAAACCGTAAATATCGCAAGCACGAATACCCAATCTTCTTTCAATATCCGCACGCATACCTTCCGACCAAGCTTCCGCGCCGAACACGCCCCCTTTCAGCTTGATATCCACGCCGGGTTTTAAACCGAGCTTGTCGATTTCTTCCGCTAAATAAATAATGTAAGAAGGCGTACAGCAAATGATATCCGCGCCGAAATCGGTGATGAGCTGAATTTGTTTTTGCGTATTACCTGCGGACGCGGGAACAACGACTGCACCCAGCTTTTCACCGCCGTAATGCATACCCAAACCGCCCGTAAACAAACCGTAACCGTAGGCAACGTGAATGATACTTTCCTCATCCGCGCCCGCCATGACAAGCGAACGAGCCGCACATTCTCCCCAAACGTCGATATCGTTCATGGTATAGCCCGCAACCGTCAGTTTGCCCGTCGTTGCGCTAGACGCGTGCAAACGCACGAGATCCTTTTTGGGGCGCGCCATCATACCGAACGGATAAGCGTCGCGAAGGTCCTGCTTTACCGTGTAAGGCAGTTTGTAAATGTCGTCGATCGATTTAATATCGTCCGGTTTCAGCTTAATCGCGTCCATTTTTGCACGGTAGGGCTTTTGGTTTTCGTACACGTACTTGACCATCTTCACCAACCGTTCGGATTGAAGAACTTTCTTCTGATCCGCGCTCATTGTTTCTAATTCTTTTTGAAAATACTGCATATGTATATTCCTTTGTTACAGTTTTCTCCTGTAACCGCCGATAAACCGGCATAGTTTTTCAATTTTTAAACCCGTTCAAAACCAAGTTCAAAAGCTTTGAGGTTCAGTTCGGCAAATTTTGCAGGCACGCAAGCGGCAACCGCCTCTTTCATGACCTCTTTATCAAACCCGAACAAACGGCACAGCGCGCCCAGCATCACAATGTTGGTCGCCTTTCCGCTGCCTGCCTCGACCGCCCATTCCTGTGCGCGCACGAAATAGGTTTTCTCCACGGCCGCTGTCAGGCTTTCCTTCACATTGTCGGGGTATACCGCCGCACCCGTAATACAGGGCATGGGTAAAATTTTCTCATCGTTGACAAGCAAAATGCCGTCCTTTTTCAAATAATGCTTTACACGCGCAGCTTCCAACGCCTCGAAAGCGATAATCATGTCCGCGCCGCCCTCCCAAATGACGGGAGAATAAATTTTATCCCCGATACGCACGTGCGTGACTACGCTGCCGCCGCGCTGACTCATACCGTGGATTTCGCTGAGTTTGCAATCCTTACCGCAAAGCATCGCATATTTGCCCAAAACGCGGCTTGCAAGCAGAGTTCCCTGTCCGCCGACGCCGGCGATCAATATGTTCATCATATCAGTTCCCCTCCTTTTTCAAAGCCCCGAAAGGACAAACGTTTGCACAAACGCCGCAACCCGTACATTGCATGGGATCGATTTGAATACCCTTTTCCGTTCTGCTGATGGCAGGACAGCCCAGCTTCATACAAACGCCGCAGTTTTTACAACCGTCTACAAGCATTTTCGGTTTCGGTGATTTATCCAACAAAGCGCAAGGGCGTTGCGCGATGATGACGCTGACTTCGTCGGACAAAATCGCGCTCTTAACCGCCTTTTCCACCCCTTTCACGTCGTAAGCGTCTACAATTTGCAGATCCTTCACACCGCAAGCCTTGCACAGTTCGTCAAGCAATACGACGGGGGCAGGTTCGCCCTTTAAATTTTTCCCCGTTGCAGGGTGCTGTTGATGACCCGTCATACCCGTCGTCGAGTTATCCAAAATCATCAGCGTAATGCCGCTTTGATTGTACACCGCATTGATCAGCCCCGTAACGCCGCTATGTAAGAAGGTCGAATCGCCGATTACCGCAACGTTTTTGCTTGCGCCGCCCGTCGCCTTTTTAAACCCGTGCGCCATACCCACGGACGCGCCCATGCACACGCAAGTGTCCACCGCCGCCAAAGGAGGCACTGCGCCAAGCGTATAACAGCCGATATCGCCGTTGACCGTTAATTTTAATTTATTCAATACGTAAAATACGCCGCGATGAGGGCAGCCCGCACACATAACGGGAGGACGGGCAGGCACTTGCGCAGGTTGCGCTACTTCCGCGCTCTCCAACCCGAATTTTTCGCGGATCGTCTTTACGGAAATTTCCCCTTGCAACGAGAAAATCTCTTTTCCTTTGCAAGCGATCCCCGCCGCCTTTAACGTATCTTCGATAAACGGCTCTAATTCCTCAATGACGAAAAGCTCTTTCACTTTCTTGGAAAATTCCAAAATGGCGGGTACAGGTACGGGATGAACGCTGCCGATCTTGAATACGTTGGCGTTGGGCAACGCCTCTTTTACGTATTCGTACACGACGCCCGAACATACCACGCCGATCTCGTTTTCCACGGTGTATTCCGCGCGGTTGATCTCCAAACCGTTTACGTATTCGGCAATCGCCTTGTCGCGCGCTTCTACCGTCACGTGGCGTTTGATTGCATTCGCCGGCATCATGACGTATTTCGCCGCCGATTTTTCATAGGGACGAACTCCCACCTCGTTGCGTTCGCAAAGTTCCACAAGCCCGTGCGAATGCGCCACGCGCGTCGTTTCACGAACTAATACGGGCGTGTCGAATTTTTCGCTCAATTCATACGCAAGCTTTACAAACTCTTTCGCTTCGTTGGCGTCGGAGGGTTCTAACATGGGTACGTGCGCGCTACGCGCATAGAAACGGGAATCCTGCTCATTTTGCGAAGAATGCATCCCCGGATCGTCCGCAACGACGATGACCAGCCCCGCATTGATACCCGTATACGCCACGGTAAACAAGGGGTCTGCCGCTACGTTGAGCCCCACGTGTTTCATGCACGCCATCGAGCGAGCGCCCGCAACCGCCGCGCCGATCGCCACTTCGACCGCTACCTTTTCGTTAGGCGCCCATTCCGCATAAACCCCTTCGTGCTTCACGAAATTTTCCGCAATTTCCGTGCTGGGAGTCCCGGGATACGCCGACAAAACAGATACGCCTGCCTCGTACGCCCCACGTGCGATCGCTTTGTTTGTAATCATCAATTCTT
>JAFUIT010000091.1 GCA_017468345.1 Clostridia bacterium | reverse complement strand
GTATTCGATTGTGGTGGACGCGAGAACGTTTTGGCCTACGCCAAAGTGTCGCCTGCGGCTCACGCGAACTCCGACCTAATGTTCGCTCCAACCAACTGAACTACACTTCCAAATCTTTACGTTGTTATTATAACAAATTTGTGCCCGTTCGTCAACTGCTTTTCGTCTATATCCATAAAAATTTTCAAGAAAAATAAAAATGGCGGAATGCCTTTATTTTAAAGAGGTTGCGCAGTTTTTTGATTCGGTAAAAAATGCAAAAATTTTCACGTGAAACAATTTAAAACAAAAAAGATCCCGCCCGTATTTCAGGGCGGGTAATTTTTAACGGTGATGGCTTTCGTTGACAGAGAACATATGATAGAATGCCATGAAAATCAACATATTTGCCAAATAAACGATGGGGATAATTACGCTGGAAAGAAGTTGCGCAGGTTCGGAAATCTGTGCCTTCAAATATACCGCAACCATCGTGACTATAATGATACTGATAACGAAAAGAACAGCCGTAGTTAAAATATAGGACGGGTGTTTTTTACGTCTTGCGTTGGTTCTATACCCGCGTGCGTAGAGGATTGCGCAAGCGATAAAGATCGCGAACCCGATGCCGAAAGGTATTGCGGGATAATAAGCGGGAACTTGTAAATAATCCTTTACAAAAAATACGATCAAACTTTCAAAGGCAACGAAACAAAGCATAATCATTGCGGCTTTGAACAGCGTAGCGCCAACGTTATACGTGCCCGTTTTCTTTGCCTGTGGCGCGGTGGCAGTCATAGCGCGTTCCTGCTGAGGAACTTGCGAGGAAATACCGCCTGCGGTAAAGAGGGAAACGCCTTCGCTTTGCGCGCGTTCGCGTAAAGACTTGTAGGGATCGCCCATATTCAAAGGATGGCTTTGAGGATAGTGAGTTTGGTTGTAAACGCGATCCAAAGGATTTGTGATAGGGTTGCCGTAGTTGGACGTAAAGTCTTGGATTTGAGAATTCAACGCATTTTCTCTTTGCGTTAAAATATTTTCTCGATCCTGCAATTCCTGAATGCGCGCTTGCAAGCCCGTATTAGCCTCGTGTGCTTTTTCTTGGGCGGACATCAATTCCTTCTTTTCTTCTTCAAACTTGGCTTTTTCAGCCTCAAATTCTTTTACTTTCTTGTCAAATTCAGCCTTTTCTTCCTGCAACGCGGTGCGTTCGGTTTCCATCTTTTCAAGATTTTCATTGAACAACTTGACTTGCGCGTTGTAGGAGCTGAGTTTGTCCGCAAAATCGAACTGTTGAGCCGAAAGGGCGTTTTTACGAGCGATAAATTCTAACTGTTGCTGATTGTAAATAGCTTGTCTTGCTGCAAGCTCTTTTTCTTGCTGTTGCAAGCTTGCAAGATCGTCTTGCAATTTGCGGGTATTTTTCAGTAAATCGTTTTCGCGCGTTTGCAAATCGTCCAGCTGTCTTTGAACTTCTTCGGAGGACGCCGTGGTTTCCGTTTGTTTTGTTTCCAGCGTGCGTTCCTTTTCTTCTACGGCATATTCTTGACGGGTCAAGTCGTATGCCTTTTTGTCCATTTGTTCACGTTCGGATTGAAGTGCGGACTGCAAGGCGTTCAAATTCTCTTTTTCAGCTTCCAAAGCAAGTTTTGCTTGTTCCAAAGCCTCGTTGTCTGCGCGGAGAGTATCGCGTTCGACTTCAAGAGTTTGCAATTTGTTTTCCAATTCCGCGCGTTCTTCTTCCAACTGTTGACGGGCGGTTTCCAAAGCGGTGCGTTCGTTTTCAAGCGTTTCTTTTTCCGCGTTCCACGCATCGTTTGCGCGAGAGGACGCTTCTTCTTTTTCTGCGATTTCGCGTTTGCGCGCTTCCAATTCCGCCAAGATGGAGGAGTTGCTTTCTTCCGTAGCTTTCATCGCTTGCGACAGTTCCTGCAATTCGTTTTCGCGCTGGGTAAGTAAGTTTTCTCTTTCCTCCAACTGACGTTGAAGTTCATCGTTTTGCGCGGTTTGCGCATCGAGAAGTCGTTTATCGCTTTCCAACTTCTCACGTTGAGTTTCGATTTGCGCTTGTTGCGCTCTCAATTCTAAACTGCGGTTATAAAATTCCGTCGTCTTGGTTTCATGTTCGTCTTTCAAAAGGCGAATGGTATTTTCCTGCGTGGTGATCGCCGTATTCAAGGAGAGGATTACTGCTTTTTTATCGTCCAACTCCGCTTGCATAGCGGTTAAATCGGCTTTTGCTTTTTCCAATTCCTCGTTGCTTGCCGTATTGTCGGAAAGAAGGAGGGCTTGTTCTTCCAACGCCGCGTTTTTCGCCTCCAACGCCGCGTTCTTTTCCTGCAAAGAGGAGAGAGTTGCTTGCGTTTCGCACAATTCGGTTTCCTTTTCGACGAAAGCGGCTTGCTGTGCTTCCAAAAGGGATTTCAATTTGATAATTTCAGCGGTTTTTGCTTCCAATTCCGCTTTGGCGTCGCCGATTTCGCGTTCTTTTTCAAGAAGTGCAAGTTCTTTTGCGTCGATTTCACCTTGTTTTTCGCTTAAAATGCGTTCTTTTTCTTCCAACTCGGCGGTTTGTGCTGCAACCTTTTCCTTTAATTCATTGAAATCGGATTTTTGGGAAGATAAAGAGGAGCTTTGCGCGGACAAAAGGGAACGTTCGCGTTGCAACTCGTTTTTCAAATTATTCAACGCGATTTTTTCATCTTCTAACGCCTGTTCGCGTGCTGCAAGCGCGCGCTTCAATTCGGTCAGCTCGTTTTGTTTTTCCGTAATGAAGGAAAAATCATAATGCGCGTTGCCGTCGGAAATCAGGCTGTCGATGATGGTGCGCGAATATTCCCATTCGGAAAGGTTTTGTTCGGTGAACTTTCTGCCAAGATCGGTGAGGGAGAAGTATTTTCTTCTGCCGCCGTTAGAATATTCTCCGTAATACGAGGATACGTAATTCAACGATTCCAATCTTTTCAAAGCGCTGTAAAGAGTGGGCTGTTTTAAAGTGTACAGTCCGCCGCTTTTCTTTTCGATCTCGTTGATGATGTCATAACCGTATTTATCACCGTCGTACAAACTTCTCAAAATGATCGTGTTGATGTGTCCGCGGATCAAATCTGCGCTGATGCCGAGGTTTTGTTCTTCCCCGCCGGTAAGCGTGTCGTTATCCAATACGTTTTCTCTGTCGCTCATAGCTTGCTCCTTATGTGTTTTTGTCTGACATAGTAGTACTTTGTCAGATAGAAAAGCGTTGAAAATTCCCTTGAAAAATCAAGCTTTTTTACAAATTTATACTTTACATATAGTATTATATCACAAAGAAAGGAAGAAGTCAATATCTTACTTGTGATTTATAAAAAAAATATAAAAATTTTTCAAGTTTTTTCCAAAGATACGGCGCGTGAATATTGACATTTTTAAGCGAAAGGAGTATACTAAAAATATGAAACTTTACGAACATATCAAAGATTTTTCAATTAAATATTGCGATTGTGATTTCAAAGACGAGATCAAGGCGTCCGTCGCGCTTGCGTTGATGGAGGAAGTGGCTTGTTCCAGTGCGGACGAGCTTGGATTTGGTTATCAATTTGTCAAGCCGCGCGGTTATGCGTTTATGGTGACGAATATTTGCATGGAATTTTTACAGCCCGTTCCTCTTGGTTCTACCGTTCGTTTGAAAACTTGGCCCTTGCCGCCCACGCGCGTAACGTTCGGGCGTGAATATCAATTTCTTTTACCGACGGGGGAAACGGCGATCAACGCGTCTTCCCGCTGGTGTATGATCGATATGAAAGAAGGGAAAATTTTGCAATCGAAAGTCTTGGAAAATCAAGATTATTCGACTTACAATACAACGCGCGTATTCGAGGACGTAAAATGGAAAATTCCTACGTTTTTACCCGATGAGGGAGAGTTGCGCTATACGATGACGGTAGCAAGTTCCGATTACGATCACAATATGCACGTGAACAATACCCGTTATGCGGATTTTTGTTTGAACTGTTTTTCCATTCCCGAACTGGCAACAAGTCGGTTGAAGAAATTTTCCATCACGTACGTTAAACAATGCAAAGAGGGAGACGAGTTGCGTTTTTACCGTAAAAAAACGGAGGACGGCGGATATCTGGTGCAAGGTTTCAACGGCAACGGGGAGACGGTCGTGCAATCGTTGATGTATTTTGAGGATTGCGTTTCATGAGAAAGAACGGGGTAAATAGGGAGCTGCGCGAGATCGACGGCGGCGTATGCGCGCCGGCAGGTTTTCGTGCAAACGGGATACACTGCGGTTTTACAAAAAATGCGGAGAAAAAGGATTTGGCGTTGATCGTTTCGGATAGGCGTTGTCCCACAGCGTGCGTATTTTCCGTAGACAGCAAGCAAAGCGGACCGGCTTGCGTATCCAAAAAGCATTTAAAAAACGGACTTGCCCGCGCAATTCTTGTCAACAGCGGCGTTGCCAACGTGTTTTTACCTGATGGCGAACGGTTAGCGGAGCTCGCTTGCCGCGCTTTGGCGGCTCGATCGGATATCGACGCCAACGATACGGTGATCGCGTCGACGGGGAAGGTTGGCGAGCCGTTGTCTTTATCTACGTTTGAGGATGGGTTGCGGCCTTTGGCGCAGGGGCTTTCCGCTACGGAAGAAGGCAGTTTGTTTGCTGCGCAAGCAATGATGACCACAGATACGTATGCAAAGCATACGGCATTTGCTTTTGATTTGGGAGATTTCCCCTGTAAAATCGGGGTCGCGTTCAAAGGGAATACGCGGGTTTGCCCAAATATGGCGACTACGTTGATTTTTCTTACGACGGACGTCAATATTTCCTCTGAAATGTTGCAAAAAGCGTTATCTTTGACAGTGAAAGATACGGTCAATCTACTTTGCGCGGACGGCGCGTCTTCGCCTAACGATACCGTTTGCATTATGGCGAACGGCAAAGCGGGCAATTATAAAATTTCCTGCGAGGATACCGAGTTTTCAAAATTCACATATGCATTAAGAAAAGTTTTATCGGAAATATGTATGCGTATCGTGCAGGATTGCGATGTGGACAATCGAGTTTTCGTTTGCAACGTAACGGGGGCGAAATCGTCGCAAGTTGCGCGTACGGCGGCAAAAAACCTCGTTTCTTCCGAAAGCGTTCGCCGCTGTATATTACAGGCGAAAAGCGGCGTGGAGAGTATGTTGTACGCTTTAAACTGCGCTGAAGGGGATGCGGATTATTCCAAGGTGGAAATTTCTATTAACGGCGGTGAAAATACATACGTTTTATACGAGGAAGGGATAGCTTTGCGTATTCACACGGAAAATTTACGTCGGCTTTCGGACGCTAAAGAGATACTTTTATTCGTCCGTTTAAACGACGGAAATTATTCCGCGACGGCGGTGGGTTGTTTGCAACCGGAATATTTTACCTAAATTTTTCATTTTTTCCTATGGAAAAAGGGGTTTGAAAAGTTGACAAGCGAAAACGAGCGTGCTATAATATATAGAAATAGCAGGTGAGCAGTATGACGTTTGCGAAAGAAATGAAAAATTTTATGTTGAAATGGGCAGACCGTTGCGCTTTGGCAGAAAGCAAGCTTAGCGGTTCTGTTCGTTTTTCTATTTCGCAAAATCATTTATTTTTAGTGGGTGGGACTGATTTTTGAAATCAGTCTTATTTTTTGTATAAAAACGGCAATAAAAAAAGAATATAGAGGAATGCGTATGAAAAACAAGAAAGTGTATTTGACGTTACAAAACGGAAAAGTATTCCAGGGTTGGCGTTTCGGTGCGAACGGAAACGCTACGGGCGAGTTGGTTTTCTCGACGGGGATGGTCGGTTACATGGAAAATTTGACCGATCCTGCCAATTACGGGCAAATCGTCGTGCAAACTTTCCCTTTGATCGGTAATTACGGTGCGATTCGTGCGGACGCGAAAAGTGATAGGGCTTGGGTGTCTGCATACGTTGTGCGCGAAATTTGCGACGCGCCTTCCAACTTCCGCATGGACGGAGCTTTGGAGGATTACCTTCAAGAACAAGGCGTAATCGGGATATACGGCGTAGACACGCGTGAACTGACGAAAATCTTGCGTGCGGAAGGCGCAATGAACGCACGTATCAGCGACAAGCCCTTGACGGACGAAGAAATCAAAGCGTTGTCGGAATATTCGGTAAAAGGCGGGTTGGCGACGGTTGCAAAAACGGAAAAGGGGTATTTTGCGGCGGAAAACGCAAAGTATACCGTCGCGCTTTGGAATTTGGGCGCGAAAAACAGTACGATCGCAAACCTGAACGCGCATGGATATAATGTGATCAGTATGCCCGCTACGTCGACGGCGGAGGAGATTCTTTCCTTGAACGTAAACGGCGTTGTAATATCCGACGGCCCCGGCGATCCCAACGAAAATCCTTCCGTAGTGGAAGAAGTCAAGAAACTGATGGGTAAACTTCCCGTGATGGGGATCGGTTTGGGGCATTTGACCGTGGCGGTTGCGCTTGGCGCGAACGTAGTAAAACAAAAATACGGTCATCGCGGCGGTAACCAGCCCGTAAAGTGCTTGAAGTGCGGAAAGGTTTATATTTCCTCGCAAAATCACGGTTACGAAGTGGAAAACGACTCCATCAAGCAAGGCGTGCTGAAATTTATCAACGTAAACGACGGTTCTTGCGAAGGTATCGATTATGAGGAATTGAATGCGTTTACAGTACAATTCGACCCCGAATCTTGCGGGATCGGACATCCTGAAAATCCCTTGTATAACAAATTTGCCGCTATGATGCAAAAGGAGAACGAAAATGCCTAAGAGAAGTGATATTAAGAAAGTTTTGGTCATCGGTTCCGGTCCTATCGTTATCGGTCAGGCGGCGGAATTCGACTATGCGGGCGCGCAGGCTTGCCGTGTCATGAAAAGCGAAGGGGTGAACGTTGTTCTTTGTAACTCCAACCCCGCAACGATCATGACGGATAAAGCGCTTGCGGATGAAATTTATCTCGAACCTTTGACGGAAGAAACGTTAAAGAGAATTATTATCAAGGAAAAACCCGACAGCTTGCTTGCTTCGCTCGGCGGACAAACGGGTCTTACGATGGGTTGTAAACTGGCGAAATCCGGTTTCCTTGCCGAACACGGCGTAAAGCTCATCGGTACGAAGTTGGACGCGATCGACCGTTCGGAGGATCGTGAACTGTTCAAGGAAACGATGGAAAAGATCCATCAGCCTTGCGTTCCTTCGGATATCGCGTATACGGTGGAGGAGTGCGTTGCAATTGCAAACAAGCTCGGTTATCCCGTGATCATTCGTCCTGCTTATACGCTTGGCGGCGCAGGCGGTGGCGTTGCTTACAATGAAGAAGAACTCCGCTTGATTTCTCACAACGGTTTGATGCTTTCGCCGATCACGCAGGTATTGATTGAAAAATATATCGCGGGCTGGAAGGAAATCGAATTTGAAGTATTGCGCGACAGCGCAGGCAACGTATTGACGGTATGTTCGATGGAAAACGTCGATCCCGTCGGCGTACACACGGGGGACTCGATCGTTGTAGCCCCTGCGGTTACGCTTTCGAATAAAGAATACGGAATGCTTCGTAACGCGGCGTTATCGATTATTACCGAACTTGGCATCGAAGGGGGCTGTAACGTTCAATTTGCATTAAATCCCGACTCGTTTGAATATTCGGTTATCGAAGTAAATCCCCGCGTCAGCCGTTCGTCGGCGCTTGCGTCGAAAGCAACGGGTTTCCCGATCGCAAAGGTTACTTCGAAAATTGCGCTCGGTTATACGCTCGATGAAATCGTAAACGACGTTACGGGCAACACGTATGCATGCTTTGAACCGACCATCGACTATTTGGTTGTAAAGATGCCCAAGTGGCCCTTTGATAAATTCTTGTATGCAAAACGTGAGTTGGGCACGAGAATGAAGGCGACGGGCGAAGTCATGTCCATCGGTACGTCCTTTGAAATGGCGATCATGAAAGCGGTGCGCGGCGCGGAAATTTCCACCAGCACGATGAATTATAAGAAGTTCTTGCATTCCACGAAAGAAGAACTGCTTGCGAAATTACCCGAAATGACGGACGAGCGTATCTTTGTCGTATACGCAGCGCTTAAAAAGGGTGTTACGGTGGACGAAGTGTTCAATATCACCAAAATCGACCGTTGGTTCTTGAATAAATTTAAAAATCTCATCGCGTACGAAGAACGCCTTGCAACGGAAAAGCTGACGAGAGCGTTATACGACGAAGGGAAACGCCTTGGGTATTTGGATAAGGATATTGCGGCTTTTAGCGGTCAAAAAGTGCCTTACAGAAGAAAAGCGGCGTATAAGATGGTAGATACCTGCGCGGCGGAATTCCCTGCGAAAACTCCGTATTTCTATTCCACCTTCGATCCGCATGAACACGACGAAGCAAAGCCCTTCTTGGAAAATAACGGTAAAAAGCGTATCGTGGTTATCGGCTCGGGACCTATTCGTATCGGTCAGGGTATCGAATTCGACTATTCGTCCGTACACTGCGTTTGGACGTTGAAGGAACTGGGCTATGAAGTAGCAATTATCAACAACAATCCCGAAACGGTTTCCACCGACTTTGATACGGCGGATAGATTGTATTTCGAACCTTTGACTCCCGAAGACGTACAGCACGTTTTGGATATTGAAAAACCGTACGGCGTTATCATTACGTTCGGCGGTCAAACGGCGATTCATCTTTGTTCGTACTTTGCAACGCACGGTATCCGCATTTTAGGTACGTCGGCGGACAGCGTCGACGCGGCGGAAGATAGAGAGCGTTTCGAGGCGTTGCTCGAAAAATATTCTATTCCTCGTCCGAAGGCAATCACCGTTATGACGAAAGAGGAAGCGCTGGCGGCGGCGGAAAAACTGGAATATCCCGTTCTGCTTCGTCCTTCCTACGTTATCGGCGGTCAAAATATGACGATTGCATTTACGCAGGAAGACGTATGCCGTTATATGGACGTAATCCTTGCGCAGGGCATTGAAAACCCCGTGCTTTGCGATAAGTACTTGATGGGTACGGAGTTGGAAGTCGACGCGATTTCCGACGGAAAAGACGTTTTAATTCCCGGTATCATGCAACATATCGAACGTACGGGTATTCACTCCGGCGACTCGATCGCGGTATATCCTCCTTACAATTTGGAGGACACGATGCTGGAAAGAATTATCGAAGTATCCACTCAGCTTGCGTTGGAATTAAAGACGAAAGGTTTGATCAACATTCAATACCTTATCTACCGTGGACAGTTGTACGTGATCGAGGTAAATCCCCGTGCGTCGCGTACCGTTCCTTATATTTCCAAAGTAACGGGCGTGCCGATGGTAGAACTTGCGACCAAGATTATCGTAGGCGCAAAATTGAAAAAACTCGGTTACGGTACGGGCTTATATCCCTCGTCGCCTTACGTGGCGGTCAAAGTACCCGTATTCAGCTTTGAAAAACTGAATGACGTTAACTCTCAGCTCGGTCCTCAAATGAAATCGACGGGCGAAGTCCTCGGTATCGGTAAGACGATCGAGGAGGCGATGTTCAAAGGCTTGGTATCGGCAGGCTTTAAGATGTGCCATCCTTCCGAACGCAAACCGGTCGGCGTATATATGACCGTAAACGATCAGGACAAGCTGGACGTTTTGACGATCGCAAAGAAATTCGGGGATTTGGGCTGTACCATGTACGCAACGAAGGGTACGGCGAAAGTCATCACCGATTTGGGCTTTGACTGTACGGTAGTGGACAGACTTTCCGCAACCGACTCCGTCATTAAGTTGATGGACGAAGGGAAGATCGATTACGTTGTATATACGGGTAAGACGGATATGGAATCGATCAACGACTTCATTCGTTTGCATCACCATGCAATCCTGCTCGGTATCACCGTTTTGACTGCTTTGGATACGGCAAATGCACTTGCGGATATCATCGCAAGTAAATTCACCGAAGACAATACCGAGCTTGTCGATATCAATGCATTGAGAAGTGAAAAACTGAAATTGCACTTTACAAAGATGCAATCTTGCGGAAACGACTATATCGTATTCGACAACCGCGACGGAAAAATTACTTGTCCCGAATCGATTGCGGTAAACTACGTAGTGCCTCATTACGGGATCGGCGGCGACGGTATTGCCTTGATCGAAACTTCCGAAGTGGCGGATGCAAAGGTGCGCGTATTCAACCGCGACGGTAAAGAAGCGCCTATGGGCGGCAACGCAATCCGCTGTATCGGTAAATACCTGTACGAGAAAGGTATTGTTCGCAAAAACGAAATGAAAATCGAAATGGCGAAATCGGTTTTGGACGTAAAGGTATACTCTTTCAGCGGCAAAGTAAACAGCGCCAGCGTCAACCTCGGTCAAGTAGCGTTGGCAGGCAAGAAAATTCCTTGCGTATGGAACGAAGATCAAATCGTAGGTAAGACGATCAACGTGGGCGGCGTCGATTATAAGGTGACGCTTGTCAACCTCGGCAATCCTCACTGTGTCATTTTCAGCGACAAAGTGGACGGGATCAACGTGCCTGCGGTCGGTTCAGAATTTGAAAATTGCGAATATTTCCCCGAGGGGATCAATACGGAATTTGTCCGCGTAATCAATAAAGTAACGATTAAAATGCGCGGATGGGAACGCGGTAGCGGTGAAACGTGGGCTTGCGGTACAGGCGCGTGCGCGGCGGTCGTTGCGGCTGTATTGGCTGGGTATTGTGAAAAGGATACCAACGTTACGGT
>JAFUIT010000006.1 GCA_017468345.1 Clostridia bacterium | reverse complement strand
GGATAGACACCGTCGCGGAGATATATTTAGACGGTAAAAAGCTGGCTTTTGTCGAAAATATGTTCCACGCGCATCGGTTTAGTTTGAAGGGCGTAAAAGAGGGCAAGCACGAACTGTTGGTACATATCATTCCGGCGACGATTTACGCGCGCGGTTACGATATTCCTGCGATGTGTTACGGGTTGAAATATAATCACGACGGCATTATGATGCGTAAAGCAGGATCGATGTTTGGATGGGATATTATGCCTCGTATCGTATCGGGCGGCTTGTGGAAACCGGTGTTCATCGAATACCTGCCCTGTGCGCGCATCGTAAATCCGTATACCTACACCGAAAGTTTTTGGGGGACGGTTTGCGATACGGCGTGGCTCGTTACGACCTTAAAAATCGAAACGGAACACGACTTTATCAACGATTACCGCGTCGTGATTCACGGTAAGTGCGGCGACAGTGAGTTTCATCAGGAATACCGTCCGTTTTCGGCGTCGGTGAAGATCAGTTTCCCCGTGCATTATCCAAAATTGTGGTGGCCGAAAAACTACGGCGAGCCGAATCTTTACGACGTGACGGTGACGCTTCTTCGCGACGGTATCGTTTGTGATGAAACTTCTTACAAGTTGGGTATTCGCACAATTTGGCTGAAACGTACTTCGCAATCGGGCGAGAATGGAGAATTTTGTTTCATCGTCAACCGCAAAAAGATTTTTGTCTTGGGGACGAATTGGGTGCCTTGCGACGCATTGCCTTCCCGCCATGACGAATATACTTTACGCGATATCGAAATGGTCAACGATTTAAACTGTAACATGATTCGTTGTTGGGGCGGGAACGTATACCCCAGCGACGTGTTGTATGATTACTGCGACAAACACGGTATCATGATTTGGCAGGACTTTGCGATCGCGTGCGGGCATTATCCCGACGACGAACACTTGTGTGCTTTGATGAAGGAAGAAGTCAAGCAGATCGTGATTGAAAAACGCCAACACCCTTCCCTTGTCGTGTGGGCAGGGGACAACGAGTGCGACGTTTTCGTCGTGCCGTATTGGGAAAGCCATCGAACGGACGACGATCAACCTGCGTTACTCAACCCGAACCTCAATAAATTAACGCGCGACGTAATTTTGCGTGAAGTGCGCAATCACGACGCGACCAGACCGTATTTGCCCAGTTCGCCTTATTTGGACGAAGTGGCTTGGCGTTACGGTATGCCTGCGGAGGATCATCTTTGGGGACCTCGCGATTTCTTTAAGGGGGAATTCTACGGCAATGCGGAATGCCATTTTGCCTCGGAAATCGGCTATCACGGCTGTCCTTCGCCGCAATCGATCAAGAAATTTATCCCGACGGAAAGTCTGCCCAAGCAGTCGATCAAAGACGTCTATGACAACGCGGATTGGTTGATCCATGCGGCGGGTATGGAAACGTGCGTGGAAGGCAATCCTTATGCCTACCGTCTACCGCTTATGGTCAGCCAAGTAGAGCGCATTTTTACAAAGGCAAGCGATGATTTGGACGAGTTTGCCCGTCAAAGCCAAATTTCCCAAGCGGAAGCGAAGAAATATTTTATCGAAAGTTTCCGTGTGGCGAAATGGAGAAAAACAGGTATTTTATGGTGGAATATCATCGACGGTTGGCCGCAGGTATCCGACGCGGTGGTGGACTGGTACGGTTGTAAGAAACTGGCGTATCAATATATCAAGCGTTCGCAACAACCCTTCTGCATCATGTGCGACGAACCGAAAGACGGAGTATTGCCGTTGATTGCAACCAACGATATGCAGGTAGGACTGAATGCGGATTATACCGTGGAAAATCTTGTAACGGGTGAAATTGTTTGTACGGGCAAATGCGCAATAGAGGCAAACGGTATTGCCAAAGTGGCGGAACTTCCCGACGTAAAAGGAGCGTTCTACTTGATCCGTTGGAAAACGGAAGCGGGGGAAGGGTGCAATCACTTTGTTTGCAGTATCGGGGACGGTTGGACGTATGAAGCGTATAAGTCTTGTATGCAAAAAGCAGGATTTTACGACGAATTTGAAGGTTTTTAACGAAATTATGCAATAAAAACGGAGCTTGGAATTTTCCAAGCTCCGTTCTGTTTTACTGGGGATATTACTTGAACTGTTCTCTTGCCGTATAAGCGGTATGCAACAGTTCGTGCGCTTTATGCGAGTTCGGTTCGCCTAAATACTGATCGTAAAGGGCGATGATTTGAGGATTTTTATGCGAAGCGCGAAGGGCTTTCGATTCGTCTTCGCGATACAGCGCCGCCGCGCGTTTTGCCTTGTAGGTATCCAAGATATCCGCATCCTCGTTGGGGAGGAAACAAGGTCTTACATACGGCTGACCGCCGCCTGCAATACAGCCGCCGGGGCAACCCATGATCTCGATGAAGTGGTATTCGCTCTTGCCTTCGCGGATTTGATCAAGCAATACTTTCGCGTTTTTCATGCCGTGGGCAACCGCTACTTTTACCGTTGTACCGCCAAGGTCATAAGCAGCCTCTTTGATGCCTTCAAAACCGCGAACTGCGGACAATTCCGCCTTTTCCAACTCCTTACCCGTAAGTTTGAACGCCGCGGTACGAAGCGCCGCTTCCATAACGCCGCCCGTCGTGCCGAAGATAACGCCCGCGCCCGTGTAATCGCCTACTATATCGTTGTCGAATTCCGCGTCGGGGAGTTTTGCAAAATGAATACCCGAACGTTTAATCAATTTACCCAACTCTCTGGTGGTCAACACCGCGTCCACGTCGGGCAACCCGTTTACGGACAGTTCGGGGCGTGCCTTTTCCGATTTCTTCGCCGTGCAGGGCATAATGGAAACAACAAACATATCTTTGGGATCGATGCCGTTCTTTTCGCAGTAATAGCTCTTTAAAATCGCGCCGAACATTTCGTGGGGGGATTTGCAGGAGGAAAGGTGGGGGAGAAGGTCGCCGTAATTGTATTCGGCGTAGTTCACCCAACCGGGGGAGCAGGAGGTAATCATGGGCAATTTACCGCCGTTGGCGATACGGCCGAGCAATTCGGTCGCTTCTTCCATGATAGTAAGATCTGCCGCAAAGTTGGTGTCGAATACTTTCTTAAAGCCAAGGCGTTTAAGCGCCGCCACCATTTTACCCGTTACGAGCGTACCGATAGGCATATCGAATTCTTCACCGAGCGCCGCGCGGACTGCAGGTGCGGTTTGAACGACAACGTACTTGCCCGCTTTCATAGCCGCGTCGACTTTATCGATTTCGGAAACTTCCATAAGCGCGCCCGTAGGACATACGCTCACGCATTGACCGCAAAGGATACAGGGGGAGTTTGCAAAACTTCTGTTTTCCGCGGGCGCAACGATCGTGTTGAATCCACGCTTTTCAAACCCAAGAATGCCCATACCGTGTGCGTTTTTACATCTTGCAACGCATCTGCCGCAAAGGATACATTTGGAGGTATCTCTAACGATGGAAGGGGTCAGTTTATCAAGCGTCGTCGGGGTCTGTTCACCCTGATACATATCGTCTCTCGCGCCCGTGATTTTTGCCACGTGCAACAATTCGCACTTGCCGTTTTTGTCGCACTGTTGGCAATTTTTGTTATGGTTGGAAAGGAGGAGTTCTACGGAAGATCTTCTCGCCGCCGTTGCTTTGGGGGAGGAAATGGTGATTTCCATGCCTTCCGAAACGGGATATACGCAGGATGCGACAAGCCCTCTTGCGCCCGTTGCCTCTACGAGACAAACACGGCACGAACCTTTCGAGCATTCGCCGCCGTTAAATGCGCAAAGGGAGGGAATTTCAAATCCGCAACTTTTTGCCGCGTCCAAAATAGTCATACCAGCTTCCACTTCAAAGGGAATGCCTTCGATTTTAATATTTACTTTCGCCATAGCCGTTACCTCCTTACTTTTTCACGATTGCCTTGAACTTACAGGAGGCAATACACATACCGCATTTTACGCACTTTTCTTGATCGATGGCGTAGGCGGGTAATCTCTTACCCGGCGCGATATAATCGGTTTTTACGAACGCGCCCGTAGGACAAGCTTTTGCGCAGACGCCGCAGCCGAAACATTTATCCTGTTCGATGCGGTATTCCATGAGGTTCTTACAGATATGCGCAGGGCATTTTTTATCCACGATATGCGCAACGTATTCGTCGCGGAAATGTTTTAACGTAGACAAAACGGGGTTGGGCGCGGTTTGTCCCAAACCGCAGAGGGAGTTGCTCTTGATGTTTTCCGCAAGTTCTTCCAACTGATTCAAGTCGTCCATGGTAGCCTTGCCGTCCGTAATTTTGGTCAAAATCTCCATCATACGTTTCGTACCGATACGGCAGGGAGTACATTTTCCGCACGATTCGTCGCAAATGAATTCCATATAGAATTTCGCGACGTCTACCATACAGTTGTCCTCGTCCATGACGATCGCGCCGCCCGAACCCATCATCGAGCCTTTCGCAACGAGGTTGTCAAAGTCAATGGCAACGTCCAAATCTTCTTCCGTCAAACAACCGCCAGAAGGGCCGCCCGTTTGAATGGCTTTGAATTTTTTATTGCCGGGGATACCGCCGCCGATGTCGTAAATCAACTCGCGCAAAGTCGTACCCATGGGGATTTCTACCAAGCCCACGTTGTTGATTTTACCGCCGAGGGCGAACACTTTCGTGCCTTTCGATCTTTCCGTGCCGTAGTTTGCAAACGCGTCCTTGCCTTTACGTAAAATGAAGGGGATACAAGCCAACGTTTCTACGTTGTTCACGATGGTGGGTTTTTCCCAAAGTCCCTTCACCGCAGGGAAAGGAGGACGGGTACGGGGCATACCGCGCTGACCTTCGATCGAGTTCAAAAGCGCCGTTTCTTCACCGCAGACGAACGCGCCCGCACCGAGGCGGAGGTGTACGCGGAAAGAGAAGCCCGTCCCTAAAATGTTATCGCCGAGCAAGCCGAGATTCTCCGCTTGTTCGATTGCCATTTTCAATCTGTTGACTGCGATGGGGTATTCTGCGCGAACGTAGAAATAACCGTTTTGCGCGCCGATGGCATAACCTGCGATCATCATACCTTCGATGACGGCAAGAGGATTGCCTTCCAAGATGGAACGGTCCATAAACGCGCCGGGGTCGCCTTCGTCG
>JAFUIT010000090.1 GCA_017468345.1 Clostridia bacterium | reverse complement strand
GCACTTGTAAAAAAATAAAATTTGTTGTATGATATAAGTAGCAAATTTATATAACGTTATAAGGAGCGTTACGCTTATGAAAAAGTTGAATGTAGGCGTTGTCGGATGCGGACAGCGAGGCATGGGCTTGATCTATACGATGCTTGCCTGTGAAGAAGCGGATATCGTAGCGGTATGCGATATTTCGGACGAAAAAAGAGCCGCCGCCGTACAACGCGTAGAAGAAGTACGTAAAACTACCCCCGTATCTTATGCGGATTTTGAAGATATGTTAAAAGATCCCAACGTGGAGGCAGTCGTAATCTGTTCTTCTTGGGAAGAACATATCCGTATGGCGATCCGTTCGATGAAAGCAGGCAAGATCACCGCTATGGAAGTTGGCTGTTCGTACGACGTGGAAGAATGTTGGGAACTCGTTCGCACGTATGAAGAAACGAAAACGCCTATCATGATGATGGAAAACTGCTGTTTCGATCGGTTCGAGTTGCTCTCCACTTCTCTCGCCCGTTCGGGTAAGCTTGGCGAAATCGTGTTTATGCACGGCGCATACAGCCACGATTTGCGCTTTGAAATGTTGGAAAACAACTACAATTACCGTTTGGGGAATTATTTAAAGAGAAACTGTGAAAATTACCCCACGCACGAGCTGGGTCCTATCGCAAAACTTCTCGATATCAACCGCGGCAATAAAATGCTGTCCCTCGTTTCGGTCGCAAGCAAAGCGGCGGGCTTAAAGGAAGCATTCGGACAATATGAAAAAGGCAAGGCGCACGTCAACGACGTCGTAAAGCAAGGCGATATCGTTACGACCATCATCACTTGTGCAAACGGCGAAGTCATCACTTTGACGTTGGATACCACCCTTCCCAAGCACTACTCCCGCGAATTCACCGTCCGCGGTACGAAGGGATATTGCGTGCAGGAAGCGAACATGGTATTGTTCGATTGTAAGGAATTGCACGATTTTGCCGAACCCGAAAAGACTTTGCAAAGATATATCAACAACGGAGAAAATTATAAGGATTACCTCCCCGATTGTTGGAGAACTATCACCCAAAAGGAAATGGAACTTGGGCACGGCGGTATGGATTATATGATGTTCAAAGCCTTCTTCAAGGCGGCGTTAAACGGCGAGCCTATGCCCGTAGACGCGTACGACGCGGCGGCTTGGCTTTCCATTACGGCTCTTTCCGAACAGTCGATCGCGCAAGGCGGCGCACCGCAACCTATCCCCGATTTCACCAAGGGCAAATGGTTGACCCGTCCCCGCTTGGACGTAGTAGAATTCCCCACCGTAGAAGAAAAATAAGAAAAAAGTAAGAGAGGATTACATATCATGAAAATCACTTTTATGGGCGCAGGCAGCTCTGTTTTCGCGAAAAACGTATTAGGCGACACCATGCTTTGCCCCAGCTTGAACACGGCGGAAATCGCCCTTTACGATATCGACGAGGCGCGTTTGGAAGAATCGTACGTTCTCATTAACCGTTTGAATGAAAACGTAAACGAAAGCCGCGCAACGATTAAAAAATATCTTGGCGTTAATCAGCGCAAAGACGCCCTTCGCGACGCAAATTTCGTCATCAACGCCATTCAGGTCGGCGGTTACGAACCTTGTACCGTGATCGATTTTGAAATTCCCAAAAAATACGGTCTGCGCCAAACGATCGGCGACACCCTCGGTATCGGCGGCATCTTCCGCGCCCTTCGCACCATCAAAGTCATGCAGGAATTTGCAAACGATATGGAAGAAGTTTGCCCCAACGCTTGGTTTTTGAACTATACCAACCCCATGGCGATCCTGACGGGTTATATGCAAAGATATACCAAGGTCAAAACGATCGGGCTTTGCCACAGCGTACAGGTTTGCGTACCTCAGTTGTTGGAACGTTTGGCAATGGACGTTAAGCACGAAGACACCGTCTATAATATCGCAGGTATCAACCACATGGCTTGGCTTCTCGATATTACCGATAAAGACGGAAACGATTTGTATCCTGAAATCAAACGCCGCGCAAAAGAAATGAACGCGACCAAAAAACACGACGATATGGTTCGTTTCGACTATATCGATAAATTCGGTCACTACTGCACAGAAAGTAGCGAACACAACGCAGAATACAGCGCGCTGTATATCAAACCCGGCCGCGAGGATTTGATTGAAAAATTCAACATTCCCCTCGACGAATATCCCCGTCGCTGTGTAAATCAGATCAGAGACTGGAAACAGGAATACGCAAATCTGCTTGCAGGCGGTAAGATTGAACATACTCGCTCGCGCGAATACGCATCCCGTATTATGGAAGCTATGGTCACCAACGTTCCCTATATGATCGGCGGCAACGTCATCAACAACGGCGCGATCACCAACCTTCCCGCAAACGCTTGCGTAGAAGTCCCCTGCGTTGTCAATGCAAACGGTATCACTCCCACCCACGTCGGCGATTTGCCCTTGCAGTTGGCGGCGATGAATTCCCTCAACGTAAACGTACAACTGCTGACCATCGAAGCGGCGCACACGAAGAAGATGTCTTACGTATATCAAGCGGCTCTTGTCGAACCGCACACGGCGGCGCAGCTTTCCACGGACGAAATCGTGGCTATGTGCGACGAGCTTGCCGAAGCGCACGCAAAAGCAGGTTTCCCCATTTTCTAAATCAATTTGAATGATTTTACCCGCAAGCTTTACGGTTTGCGGGTAAATTTTAAGGATAAAGTATGGAATTTTGTTTTTACAGCGGATTTAATCAAATGTTGCAAGCGCAAGGACTGGAAGAAACTGCGCGTTGGGCGCAGGAAAAGGGTTTTTGCTCCGTGGAATTTTTACAATTAAGCGTGGAAAACTGGCATGCAGGCGTCGAAACGCCTGCGCAGGCAAAACAGGTAAAACAAGGCTTAAAAAACTACGGTTTGACGACCGCTTGTTATTCGGTCGGCGTCAATCTTTTAAACGGACAAGACGCCATAAACCGCTTAAAAGAGCAGGCAGTATTGGCCGCCGAACTCGGCTCGCCCTACCTCCACCATACGCTGATCGACAGCTTGGTTTTACCGCCCGAATCGCCCTCGTTTGACGAAGTGTTTGACCGCATTTTAGACGCGGCAAGCGAAGTTGCCCTCTATTGCCAAAGCTTAGGTTTGACCTGCCTATACGAGGAACAGGGCATGTATTTCAACGGCGTAAAAAATTTCGGACGGTTTTTCAACGAGATCATCAAACGCTGTTCAAACGTCGGAATTTGCGGAGATTTCGGCAATATTTTTTTTGCCGACGAATCCCCCGAAACCTTCTTCAAAACCTTTAAATCACACATAAAACACGTTCACGTCAAGGATTTTGCACAAAGGTCGGAAATAGACGGTTTACCCAATCAAGATTGTTGGTTGAAAACCAAAGGAGGCTCGTTCTTAAAAGACGTCCCTTTAGGAGAAGGCATTATTCCTATCAAGGCATGTTTTCAACAACTGCGTGAGGCGGATTATCGAGGGAAGTTTTCTTTGGAACTCGTAGACCCGACCGTCAACGACGGCGACGCAATGCGTCTTTGTAAAACTTTATTTTAAAGAGAAAACGGACTTAAATCCACAGATTTAAGTCCGTTTTTTATTATATGGATAACAAGGCGACTGCGATACAGCCGACCGCCACACCGCCCCACTGCCACCAGCGCATTTTTTCTTTAAAGACAAACAAAGAAAACAACATCGTGACCATCAGTCCCCCTACCGATAATACGGGGTAGATCAAACTGGGCGAAAGCGGAGAAACCGCCAATAAAATGACGAAAAAGTTATTTCCCACGTTGCTTAACCCCGATAAAATGGGAAACTGTGCCGACTTTTTTAAAATTTGCCGCGCATTTCTTTTATCACTGCGTAAAAATCGAATCATGCAAAAGATCAAGGCGAACAGCGTTGCCCAACACATCAGTTGTTTGCCGTGTTGACCGTGGAATGCCAACTGTTGCGTCTTTTGAACAATGGTACACCCCACGTTGCCGATAAACATCACCAAAACGAAAAACAACCATTTCTTATTTCGTTTTTTCTCTGTTTGCTCTTTACCGTCAAATAGACACAACGCTAAGGCCGCCACCACCAACACTAACCCGATTACAACGAACGGCGTGACTGCAGTATCCCAAAAAAAGAAGCCCCATACTGTCGTTCCAATCAACGAAAGCTGCATAATGAGCGACGTCAACGCCACCGAGCCCGTATCTAACGCTTTAATCATACCGACCATTGCCAACGTATAACACACAGAAAATGCCAGCGAATACAGCAATACCTCCGCATCAAAGGAAAAATCGGTTATATACAAAATGAGCCAGCCCACAAAAACGCTGCAAATTTGGATAAAACTGTACAAAGCGGAGGCGTCCTCGCCTACGTTTTTTCGATTGTAATACGCGCCGAATATCCCCGTCATAGATATACACAGGGTCGCAGCGACCAAATATCCGTAATCCATAATTCTCTCGTCAAATCCGTTTTTTCTTTTAAAAATATTCCGAGCCTGCATAAACAGGCTCGGAATACTCTTTTTACCGTTTATACCAAGTCTTCTTTTTTGATAAACACTTCGATGACCGTACGTTCATCGTCGGTATATGCGCTGAAACCGCCCTCAACCGCCGTTGCATAATCCTTAGACTGTACCTTGCTAACATCCGCCATCGCTTTTTCAGCTACTTCTTGCACCGAACGAGCGTTGTCCGTTACGTTTGCATAGAATACCGCCGTCGTACCGTCCGCATACGTGACCGTCATATAACCGCGAGCCGCGAACTTCCAATCGTAGTGATTTTCCTTGATTTCGGCAAGCACGCCGTTAAAGTACAGGTAATTTCCAACGGTATGTTGACTGGTCGACGCGATATTTAACTTCGTCATAGCCGCATCCGTCGTCAATAAGCTGTAATTTAATACGCCGTCCGTCGTGATATCGTCTGCCTTTGCAATCAACGTACCGAAGGTAACGTTGCCTTCCAAGTAGCCGTAAGCCGTCGTGTCGAGATAGGTTTGGAAACGCATACCCGTGGGCGTACCCAAACGGATAGAAGCGCCGTTTACCATCGAGAATTCGGCAAACACAGCGACCACCGTTGCACCGCTTGCCTTGTCGTAAACCGTACCTGCAGGATACAATTTTCCGTCGATCATGTAGCCGATGAAAATGTGACCCGTACGGGAAAGCTCGGGCAGAGCTCCGTTAAAGCCTGCGCTGGTGTCGATGACTGCATTGCCCTCCGCGTCCATAATCGCATCGGGGATTTTTTCAAATACTGCAATTACCGTCTGTGTCCTATTGCCTGTCGTTGCGGTCGCATTGTTAGGCGTACATGCATCAGCCGGATATAACGTATCGCCAATCTTATATCCGGTATGAATATAACCTTCTTTATGCAAAACTGGCAACACATTCGGCGTGCTTTGCATACCGGGGGAAACCGCTGTAAATAACGTATTTCCTTCTTCGTCCGTAACCGTGATGGTATTGACTCTAAAGGTATAGAACGTCTCGAACGTACCGTAAGGTTTCAGCCAGCCCATTGTAAAGCCATTATAATTTTTCGTCGCTGCCGCAGTTCCATCGCCTTTAACGCCATTGTAACCTGCATCGCTCAGTCCTTGAAGAACCGTTGCGTTTACACTCCACGTAAAGGTTTCCAATGCTGTACTTGTGTTATCATAAACCGCACAGCTGAAATCACACTTACTACACCAAGCTGTGTTTCCGGCAAATACTATGGTGATTTGGTCGCCTGCTTCTACGTTGACCCCTTCAGGCAATATATTACCCAGCACCACGTCATTAAATGAATATAGATTGTTTGCATCAACTGTATAAGTATCCGTGTCATCAGGATCTGTAAGCGGTATTACACGGGTTAATCCATCTTTTGCGCTTGTGTGTAGCATAGTTAAATAAACTACCCCAGTTGATGTACTAACCGTTATCTGTGCACTTGAAAGGAACTTCCATACACCCGTTTTCGTAATATCGACAGTAACCCCATAAATAGCATAATACCCCTTAAATTGCAACTGAGAACTAGCATTCATGTATAACCCTAAAGACGAACATTTCAACTGTGAAGACGTGTATGTAAAGGGTTGGAAATTCGGTTTTACAACAATTTCTCTCGTATCATTTTTGTTAGGCCAAACAACTTCCACTTCCGTATCTTCGCCGCCCGATTCGGTCTCCTCCAAATCGCCAAGCGTTACCGTAAAGGAGTTGAACGAGCCAAACAACTCGCCTTGTACCATCGAATAATGATTCAGCGTCAACGTTTTACCATCTGCCGAGAATTTGATCAGCGCCATCAAACCGGGTTGCGTAACCCCCGTAAATTCGTGCGCGGACGAGTCGATCATAAACGTCCAAACTTTGTTGCCGTTTACGCCCGTCATTTCCTTACGTACGATATCTTCACCGCTGGAATGTCCGCAGATCATCATTTGAATGTTGCTGTGCTGACTGACAAATTCATCCCAAACGGTCTGTCCTGCATTGTTTAAATCCGCTGACCCCATAAGGCTCGTCATCAAAGCTGCCCTCGAACCAAGGTATGCGTGTGTGGAAACGATAATACGATAATCGGTGAAGTATGCCGCAACTTCGTTCGCCCAAGCCAACACCGTGTCGCCCGCTTCCAAATCCAAAACAAGGATAAGATACTTGATACCGTTGATCTCAAGCTTTTCATAATAGCTGTAAATATGATCAACGCCATCTCTCGTCGTTACGCAATATTTTGCAGGTTCTCCGTCCAAAAGGTCGTTCGTTTTTGCTTTCGTATAAGCGTTGCTTTGCGTCCAGTATTTGTCCCAAACCGCCAAAGCATTCTTGTCATAACCGCCGTCGTGGTTACCACGGGAAAGCGACCAAGGAATGCCCGCCTCCGTCAGCTTATTCAGCATTTGGAAACCGTAATCCGCTTCGATCATACCTTCGATTTGCCACTTCTTATAAGACGAATTTACATTAGACGCCGTATAGTAGTTCAAGTTATCCGTCAAATCGCCTACGTGCATGACGTATTGCAAATTGAGAAGTTCCTGATTGTCGATCAACCACTGCATATTTCTAAAGCCGAGATTGTCTTCTACGTTGTATGCACTCTCCCAAGTGCCGGCAACTTCGCCTTCTGCCGCCGCCGTATACGTACCGTTGAAAATACCGACGCCGTTCGAATCCGCAGGCGCGCGCGAGAAAATCATTTGCGTATCGGGAATGATCGCAAACGTAAATTCGCCGTCCTCCGCCGCGAAATAATCGCTTTCTACCGATTTCCAACCGAACGCATCCGTTGCGTCCTCGTTGACGTAATCGTAATACTCGCCTTCCTCACCGCTGGAAAAATCCACGCCGCCAAGCAAACCGCTTGCGCGTTCTCCCAACATATCGCTTTCCACTTCTTCCGCCGTCAACAGCGTCGAATATACGCGAACGTCTGCGATCGAGCCGTGGAAATCGGGCGTAAAGCTAAGCGCAAGGATATGGTTGTCCGTATAATCGTTGCCGATCATCACGGGTTTTACAAAGCTGAAGTTTGCAATTTTCGACGCCGCTACGTTCATCGTGGCAACCGCAGTACCGTTGATATAGCAAGTAATCAAACCGTTGTCCACGTCGCGTGTGAACGCTACGTGCATCCAACTGCCCGTACGCACGTCCGCATTTTCAACGATAAATACCACTTTGCTCGTTCTGGAAACGCGCCATTCGAACTTAGGATTACCGTTTGTCGTAATTTCAAACGAGAAAGTATTCCAGTAATCGTACAATACGGACGAGGACATCTTTCTTTCCGCGTTACCCATGACCGTACCGACGTGTTCGTCATCGGGGGTATCTCTGTCCACTTTGATCCAAGCGGAAACCGTAGAAGGCGCGCTGTCGAATACCGAACCGAATGCAACGCCGCTTTCCCCTTCAAAATCCTTACCGTCCGTACCGATCGAGTACGAATAATCGGTCAAATTATAGAACGCCGTTTCCGCCGCCGTCAACGCCGCATAGTTGGTCACGTTCGCCTGATCTTCCGCCGAAAGCGCGTCGTAATTTTCACGTGCAAACGCGATAAGGCGTTCGCTTGCCGCGCTGACCGTACCGATTTGATCGATCGCGCGGATCGTTCTCGCTACGCTTGCCGCCGCACCGAAGTCGGAAGAAAGCAATCGTTCGTTACTCGTCGTAACGCTGCCCGCCGTTGCGGCAACGTTGCAGTAAATGACGTCGGCAAAAAGAATATGATCGAGCGCAAGCACGTTTGCATCATCGGTAAACCAGTCGTACTGCGCCGTATTTGCCGACCAGTCGAGGATTTCAAACGAGCTGATCGGGAATATAACCGTGCCTTCAAACCCTTCAGGGATAAATGCTTTACCGCGATTGAGTGTATTTCTAAGCATTTGCCCCGACTGAACCGTTCCATCGGCATAGACGAGATAATAAGGCATATATTCCGCCGCCGTCCACCATCTGCCGTACGTGATCGAGCCTGTTCCAAACGCGGAAATCGCGCCATTCTTCGCATAATACCCTTCTTTCAAATCCAAACCGAACGCAACGTATCCGTCCGTATTGTTCACCACGTCAAATGCGTAATATTCCGCACCCGACCAGTCATATTTCATGTTATAATAGGTCGAACGGCGAACAGTTGCCCCGTCGGAAAGCGCCGTATACGCCGCGCCCCAAGCCGTACCGCTGTCTTTGGTGTTCGGGGTTATCTTTTCATCGTAGCCGACAAAACTCTTATCGCTATCCGTTACATTATACTTTTCAAACAAACATTTTCTTTGGATTTCATAAAAAGAATCCAAATCGTTTTCAATACGAAGATTATCTATATAAGTACCGCTTGCAGAACCCGCTTCGAAGAAAAGATAGGCTTGATCGCTATACGAAGGAACGGGAATGGACGCACCGTTAGACAACGTAACCGCCATGCCGTCTACGTAATAATTGATATAACCGTTTTCGATAATAATCGCCATATGGTGTAAAGCACCAAAGAACGTTTGCGAACTTGTACCAATATGATTTGTCGCTGTTTGAGCCGCTTTATAGATTTGCGTACCGTTCACTTCCGTATACATTCTAAATGCAATGCTCTTTGTGGAATTGTTGATGTCGGTCGGATCTGTAATAATCGACATGTAAAACTGATTATAACTACTATCCCTGCTGGGCACGTAAAAATCATAAGTAATGCACTTAAATTCGGACGTGGGGAAAGGAATATTTAAATAATGTCTCCCCCAATTTCCAAAATAGTACTTTCCGTCCGTAATCGAGCCTTTTGTGCCAGAAGAAGTCAGCAAGAAATAATCTGCGTGTGCAGAATCCGAAAAATCCAAAGAAACTTCCTCAAATGGAGGCGCTACGTATTCCGCAACTTGCAAATTATCGATATAACCGCCTGCATGGCTCATTTCAAAGAAGAAATAAACGGTGTCCGCAGGTACGTCAAACGTTGTTCCGCTAAACAACGCCGTATTGTCCACGTAGTACGTAATAACGCCGTCAACAATTTGGATATCCATATGATGACTATTGTCAAAATAGCTAACGTCCTCGCTCCACGCCAAAGCGCTTTCCGCCGTAGCTCTTTGCGCCGCAGGCCATACCGAATGACTGGTACTGCGAGGCGTAACGCTTCCGTCGTCATACAAACGGAAAGTGATGCTCTTTGCGTTGCCGCTTTCATCCGTACCGTTGATATCCGTCAAATCGCTTACCAAGGACGCGTAGAACTGCGAATAGTTATCCGCTGTTCCAAGCGTTTCATAACTGGGCATATAAAAATCATAGGAAACCACCACGTCTGTCGTCGTATCGATGGGCTTCACCCAATAATTTTGCGCCCAAGCAACCGGATTATATACGCCGTTTTCCGCAACCCCTTTCGAGCTGCCAGAAATGGTCGTAATATTTTTCTGCGCGACATAATCGCCGGAAAAATCCAACAACGTACCGTCGCTGATCGTTACGTTATCAATCCAACCGCCTGCATGGCTAAATTCAAAATAAAGATAGGCGTTGCTATCCGTCCCGTTAGAAGGCACGTCGAACGAAGTGCCGTATCCGTTGAGGAAAACCATTTCCGCATCATCAATGGCAAAAGACACTTTTCCGTTGCTGATATAAATATCCATACGATGTTCTTCCCCAAAGGAAAGCTTGTCGGCGGTTTCGGATAAATAATGTCCGTCGGACTTTTGCGCCGAACTCGTCAGCCAATTCCCCGCGCCCGTATAAAAACGAAGCCCGAGGTTTTTCCCTGCCGTTTCGATATCGGCAACGTCCGTAATGAGCGATACCCACATTTGAGAATAGGTATCCCCGTTATCCTCTAACGAAGGCGCGTAGAAATCGAACGAAACCATCCTCGTCTGATCGGTGGGAAGCGCGATCGTGCAATAATTGCGCCCCCACGCGTTGGGATAATATCTCCCGTCCGTGATCGTCCCCACCGTGCCGCCAGAATTGGTCACGCTGAAATTGTTGATATCCGTCGATTCGGAAAAATCGATCGTCACGTTGTTAGGCGTTTCCCCCGCCGCAATAACGCCATCGTTGGAAGCGGGCGCGATCAACCCTACCGCAAGCGCGGAAAATGCCAGCACGCATACTGCGCTTACCGACAACGCTATTTTCTTCCATTTTTGAAATAACTTCATGAATATTTCCTCCATGATTTTAAGCGAACATAGTCACACGGTCGCCCGTGTGGCTATATTCGTCTTATATTACCGCTTTGTAAAATTGTGATTTATTCTTTCTTTCCCGCAAAAAGCCCTGCGAAAAATTCTTCGATCTTTTCAAGCAACGAAGTGAACCATTCGACAATGATTGTCAAAATATTTTTGCTTTGTACTTCGCCCACGACTTCGTTTTTCACTTCGTTTTCCACGGGAGGCGTTGCAATATCCCCATCCGCGACGGGCGTGCTAAGCGGTTCTGCGTCGTTCACGATGGTCAAATCGTCGATCCAGTCTACCGTGTTGGAGGACTGTACGGTGAAATAACCGCTGTTCATACCGATTTGAATTTCTTTGAAGATCACTTCGCCGTCGATGACGATTGCAAGTTTGTTATTCTTCACGATCATCTTCAAAACGTGCTGTGCATCGTCGTACCAAACGTTTGCCGTTTGCGAAATCAAACGTACCTGAGGCGCAGTACCATAGTTCAACGTTACGTTACCTTGGTAGAAGACAAGATAGATACCGTAGTAGCTGTTCTTATCCTGACTGAACCCGATCGTGAACTGATGCCCCGATTCGTCCGAAGAAAGTTTAAACGTCGTCGTCAACGTCTTTTCGTCCGTCAAAGGTACTTGTTTATCGAGGTAAGCTTTCGCCCAGTTTGCGCTTGCCGCAAAGTGTCCTTCTTCCGTCACAATCCAATCCACGCTGTCGTGATATTTCACAAAGCCCGTATCCATGTCCGCGTTGAAACTCTGTTCAAATTCTTCAAACGCAATTTCTTCGTCAGGAGTAGGCGCAACGTATTCGGTGTAGGTATTCTTCACCTTAAAGTTATCGATGCGGCTCATTACGTTCGTCGCCTGCAAGCCGAAATAGGTTTCTTTTGCCAAATCGCTTTCTTCCAATTCGATCACGACAGGTTTCAACGTGATATTGTCCACTACGGCTTTACCGTCCACCTCAAAGGTGATCGTATTGTCCTTAATGATGATCATTACGTGATGATATTTGCCGTCCGCCCAGTTAAAGTTTGCCGTACCAAGCCAGTTATCCTTACCCATCGCCTGATTTACCGTCAATACGGGGCTGGTCGATTCCATAAAGCAATGGAGCGCGCCCACGCAGGTAAACTTGGTGAGATCGGTCAGGAACATCATGTTGAATTGCGACTGCGTTTCATCGCCGTTGTCCTTTACCGCGAAGAAGTCGAAGGAAATATATTTTTCCCCGCTAAGATCCACGGGCTGTTTGAGATAAGTAGACGCCCAAGGCATATATTCGGGCGAGAATTCGCCGTCTTTTACCGCCCAGCCGTTTACGTCCAACGTACTGAAATATTTTGCGCCGTCAAGTTCTGCCGTGAAATCCAACTCCAATTCGTCATACGAATTGTCAATCACGGGCGGGATATATTCGATATCCTCGTTGCTGACGATGAGGTTATCCACGTAGCTTTCTTCACCCACTGCGCGAATGACGAGATAAGCCTTTGCGGAAGGCACGTCAAAGCCTTCCAAAATGGTTTCGCCGTCCAAGACGTAAGCCACCTTGCCGCCGTCGATAACGATCTTCAAATTGTGCCAAGCGCCGTCCATTACGTTGATCGCCGTACCGCCGAAATACGTACCTACCGTACAGTCAACGTAGTTATTGACGCCGATCGAACCGTCTGCGAACGGAAGATGGATAAACAATGCGTTGCCCCACATATTGCCCGCCGAAACGTCCAACAAACCGATATCGAAGGTTTTTGCCGTCGAGTAGAAGTCGATCGAAACGTATTTCGTACCCGTTAAATCGAGCGCTTTGTTCAGCTGGAACGCCGACGCGTTGTACATCACGCCTGCTTGCGCGGGATAATATTTCCCGTCGCGGACCGTCCAACCGTCGTTTGCGATCGCCGTTACGTTTTCCAACTGCGTTTCGTCTTCGAAATCCAATTCAATTTCGTCGATCGTTTCCACCACGGGAATCGGAGTTGCCGTGAACTGCGCCACGTATACGACGTCGCCCGTCACAGCCGTCAGCTCCTTATCCCAGCCTTTAAAGGTGTAGGTATAATCGGCATCCGCCGCTTTCATAGGCACTTCACCTTCATATACAGGGGTAAGACCTTCCAATACGCTGCCCGATTGCAATTCCGTACCGTCCCAGTTTTCAAAAGTAACCGTATAATAAACCGCCTCGTCGGGAATTTCGGTCGCATCAAACTGCGCCACGTATACAACGTCGCCCGTCACAGCCGTCAGCTCCTTATCCCAGCCTTTAAAGGTGTAGATATAATCGGCATCCGCCGCTTTTTCAGGCGTCGCGCCCGCATAGTTGGGTACTGCTCCTTCTTCAATCGTACTGCTCTGCAATACCGCACCGTCCCAGTTTTTGAAGGTAACCGTATACGTCGTAGGCGCAACGGCTTCGACCTCTTTCACTTCATAATTTTGAATATACGTTTCCGTGCTCGTACCCTGCATCAAGAGGTAAGCCGCATCCACCGTCAAAGTCGGTGTGTACGCTTCGCCGTTCGTCAAGAAGTAAAGCACTTCTCCGTCTACCGTTACGGTAATTTCTTTATTGATAATCGTCAGTTTTACGCTGTGCAAGCTGTTATCGAAGTAATCCTTCACGCATTCGCTTGCCCAACCGCCTCTGCCGAAGTTGGTGCTCACCCAAATAGTACCGCCGAACGAGAAACTTAACCCCGTATTCGCCTGTGCATTGGTTTCTTCCACTTTCGTTTCAAAGAAACCGACGTTGAATTGCTTATCCGCATCCGCCGAGGACAAATATACGTCGAAGGTGATTTCCTGATTTTTGGTAAAGTCGATTTGATTTACGGTGTTGTTG
>JAFUIT010000089.1 GCA_017468345.1 Clostridia bacterium | reverse complement strand
TTTTTTTATCAAAAGTGAAAACGAAGGGGGCAGGTATGCGAGGACTTGTGATTATTAACGGCTATCCAAGCGCGGAAAAGTTCCTTTTGCAAGGTATGCGCATTCAAAAGGCGTTGCAGGCGGAAGGGATAGAAACGGATATTTTCAAAAACGGCGAGGCGTACGCGCTCGTAAACGAGGCGGGACAAATCGAAACGTCGCTTGTAAACAATTACGATTTTGCCGTCTACCTCGATAAAGATAAGTATTTGGGTAATATGTTGGAAAAGTCGGGATTGCGCCTTTTTAACAGTGCGCGCGCCGTCGAGGTTTGCGACGACAAACTGTCTACCTATCTTGCTTTGGGAGCTTGCGGATTGCGTTTGGCTAAGACGGTTCCCGCACCGCTTTGCTATACCAAAGGCGCGAAACCGAACGTTGCGTTTTTGGAAAAAGTTGCTGAAATTTTAGGGTTTCCGTTGGTGGTAAAAAAGAGCTACGGCTCATTTGGCGCAGGCGTTCAACTCGTACACGGTATGCCTAAATTGCAGGAAGTTGCGGAAATTTTTTTGCATGAACCGCACTTTTTTCAGCAATATATATCCGCTTCCCAAGGGAAAGACGTGCGCGTGATCGTTATCGGCGGCAAAGCAATCGGCGGTATGGAGCGCGTGGCAAAGGCAGGGGAGTTCAGATCGAATATCGAACTGGGCGGCGAAGGTAAAAAAATCGTATTGGAACAAGCGTATAATGACGCGGCGGAAAGGGCGGCGAAAACGCTGGGGCTGGATTATTGCGGAGTCGATTTGTTGGAAACGGAGGAGGGGCCCGTGCTTTGCGAGGTGAATTCCAACGCCTTTTTCGACGGATTTGAACGGGTGACGGGGCTTGACGTTGCCGCGGCGTATGCGCATTATATTGCCGACCAAGTCAAAATTAGATAAAATATTATATTTTATCTTGACAATATTCATTTCGTATGGTATAATCAAAAAAGTGCGTTTTGCAAAAAGATTTCTATGGAGGGGAATATGTCTGTTTGGGGAAAAATGCAAGAAAAACGTTGGCTGATGCGTTTGCTCGTATACATAGTTGACGCATTGATCGTTTTTGCGGCGGCATTTTCTGCATTATTATTGATGACCTGGGGGGCGGATTTCCGTTTTGTTGAAAAAACTGCCGTTTGGGTTTGGATATTCGCAAACGTAGTGTTGGCGTTGTCCTTATACACGCTCATGGGTATGTATTCGATGGGTTTTTCATCCGTGGGTATGCCCGAGGCGATGCGCGTAGTCGTTTCGTCTGCCGTTATAGGCGCGTCGAACGTTTTATTTTTATTGATTTCAAGCTTGATCGACCATGCTTGGATGTACGCAAACGGTTTTTCTTACACGGTGATGGTCATTTATTCGATGTTATTGCTCGGGATGATCTGATGTTTCCGTTTTTCCAAGCGCGGACTTCGCTCCGTGCGCCGTTTTTTGATATCGATGACTTCGAAAAACGAAAAGCACGTTATGATCATTGGGTTTAACGACGATGCGTTCACGCTGATCAGAAGTATCGCGAAAAACCAAAAGAGCCGTTATAAACCCGTATGTATTTTGGATTTTAAAGAAGAAACGATCGGCAAGCGTTTGGATGACGTGCGCGTAGTCGGTACGATAAAGGACGTAAAACTGTTTGCCAAGCGTTATAACGTGGACGAAATCTTCATTGCGATATCCTCGGCGGAAAAGGCGCAAGTCCGTATGATTTTGCAGTATTGTAAAGAATGCAACTGCCAAATCAAACTTTTACCCGAACTCAACGAATTGACGGGCGGCGAACTGTCGGTGGCGAAGCTTCGTCCCGTGGACGTTGCCGACCTTTTGGGCAGAGCGCAAAAACAAGTCAATTTGGACGAAATCATGGGCTATATCGAGCATAAAAAAGTGCTTGTTACGGGCGGCGGCGGTTCGATCGGCAGCGAGCTTTGCCGACAGATTGCGTCCCACAATCCCGCACAGCTCATCATTTTGGATATTTACGAAAACAACGCGTACGATATCGAGCAGGAATTGAAGGAAAAATATCCTCGATTAAATCTTTTGACCTTGATTGCAAGCGTGCGAGATAAGGGAAAAATGCGCGACGTGTTCGCAACTTACCGTCCGCAAATCGTTTTCAATGCCGCCGCGCATAAGCACGTGCCGCTGATGGAAACCAGCCCTAACGAGGCAGTGAAAAACAACGTATTCGGGACTTTGAACGTAGCGCGCGCCGCGGATGAATACGGCGTGGAAACGTTTGTGCAGATTTCGACGGATAAAGCGGTCAACCCCACTAACATTATGGGTGCAACCAAGCGTATTTGTGAAATGATCGTTCAAACGTTGGGCAGGCACAGTGAAAAAACCAACTTTGTCGCGGTGCGTTTCGGCAACGTGCTCGGGTCGAACGGATCGGTTATTCCCTTGTTTAAAAAACAGATCGAACACGGCGGGCCCGTGACGGTCACGCATAAAGATATCATTCGTTACTTTATGACGATTCCCGAGGCGGTATCCTTGGTGTTGCAGGCAGGCGCGTATGCGAAAAACGGGCAAATCTTTGTCTTGGATATGGGCGAACCTGTCAAAATTTACGATTTGGCGTATAACCTCATCAAAATGTCGGGGCTTGAGCCGAACGTGGATATTCAAATCGTATGTACGGGTTTAAGACCGGGCGAAAAGCTGTACGAAGAAAGGTTGATGGCGGAAGAAGGTTTGCAAAAGACGGCAAACGGCTTGATCAGTATCGCAAAGCCTTTGACGATCGACGAAGAAAATCTTTGGACGATGCTGGACAACTTATACGAAGCGGCGTACAGTGAAACGGACCGCATGAAGGAATGG
>JAFUIT010000088.1 GCA_017468345.1 Clostridia bacterium | reverse complement strand
TTTCAAACCGATGAGCACGTCCCCTGCCTTAATGTCTTTGCCGTTGATTACCTTTTTCTTGTCCACGATACCTACCGCAAAGCCAGCAAGGTCGTATTCGCCGTCAGGATAGAAACCGGGCATTTCCGCCGTTTCGCCGCCGATGAGCGCACAGCCTGCTTGACGGCAACCCTCCGCGATGCCCTTTACAACGTCTGCCTCCGATTCGGGATACAGTCTTCCGCATGCGTAATAATCGAGGAAAAACAAGGGTTTTGCGCCTTGACAAACGATGTCGTTTACGCACATAGCAACTGCGTCGATACCGATGGTATCGTGTTTTTCAAGCAAGAATGCGTATTTTAATTTCGTACCGACGCCGTCCGTACCTGCAACGAGGACGGGTTCGTCCATCTTTTCCCCTGCGATCGAATAGAAACCGCCAAACTAACCAAGGTCGCCGATTACGTTGTTGTCGTAGGTGGATTTTACGTGTTTTTTCATGAGTTCGACGGCTTTGTAACCTCTCGTTACGTCTACGCCGCTGTCCTTATAAGAAATTGCCATCTTCTTTTTTCTCCATTTCTTTAGTTTTTATTTTCGGAAATTTTACAATCGTATTTATTGACGCCCGTATTCTGCGGAATTTCCGTGGGATAATCGCCGCTGAAACAAGCTGTGCAATATCCTTTGCACGTACCCGATTCCGCTAACTTGCACACGTCTTTCAAGGGTAAGAAACCAACCGAGTCCGCACCGAACAGCTTTGCCATTTCCTGCGCCGTGTATTTGCAGGCGATCAGTTCCGCTTTCGAGCCGATGTCCGTGCCGTAGTAGCAAGGGTTTAAAAATTCGGGCGCGGAGGAACGGATATGGATCTCTTTTGCGCCCGCGTCGCGCAAAAGCTTGACAACGCGGATACACGTCGTGCCGCGGACAATGGAATCGTCTACCAAAATCACTCGTTTATCCTTGATCGTTTCGCGTACGGGGTTGAGTTTGATACGCACTTTGTCCTCGCGTACGTTTTGACCGGGATCGATGAAAGTTCTGCCGATGTATTTGTTTTTGATCAGCCCCAAACCGTAAGGAATGCCCGACGCTTCCGCATAACCGATCGCCGCGTCGATGCCCGAATCGGGCGCGCCGATAACGACGTCCGCCTCTACGGGATGCGCCGCCGCAAGCACTGCCCCTGCGCGCTTTCTCGCCAAATGCACCGAACAGTCCGCAATGATCGAATCGGGACGGGCTGTGTACAGATATTCAAACACGCAAAGATGTTCTTCACCTTTCCCACAATGTTCGTCTATCGAGCGAATACCTTCCTTGGAAAATACCATAATTTCCCCGGGACGAATATCCCGAACAAGGGTTGCGCCGACCGAGTTGAGGGCACAGCTTTCGCTTGCCACAACGTATTCGCCGTCTGCACGCTGACCGTAACAAAGGGGGTGCATACCGCGCAGATCGCGTACTGCGATCAGCTTTTGCGGGGACATTACCAAAAGGGAATACGCCCCTTTCAATTTGTCTACCGCCTTACAAACCGCCTCCTCGATCGAGGCTGAGGAAATACGTTCCTTAATGATGACCGCAGAGATAATCTCCGCATCGTTGCCCGTATGAAAAATCGAACCCTGCAATTCCATCTCTCTCTTTAATTCAGCGCCGTTGACCAGCTTACCGTCGAGAGAAATTGCCATTTTCCCCTTGCTGTGATTGACAACGATCGGTTCGGCGTTGATACGGTCCTTCGTATCCGCCGTGCCGTAACGAACGTTGCCCACTGCAATTTGTCCAAGCCCCAAAGCGTTTAACACATTGGGTGTGAACACTTCGTTCACCAAACCAGAATCTTTATAAACGTGAAACACCCCGTCGTCGTTTACTACGATACCGCTGGACGCTTGTCCGCGGTGCTGTAATGCGTACAGCCCATAATAGACGCTGGATGCAACGTTTGCCGTTTCCGTGCCGAAAATCCCAAATACCGCCATGGATCAATCCCCCATGAGTCTTCTCATCATTTCCTGATATGCGCCTTCTACGCCGCCAAGGTCGCGACGGAAACGGTCTTTATCCAACTTTTCGCCCGTCGTCGAATCCCAAAAACGGCAGGTATCGGGAGAAATTTCGTCTGCAAGCACGATTTCGCCGTCCACCGTTTTACCGAACTCGATCTTAAAGTCCACCAACGTAACGTTGAGTTTTTTGAAATATTCCTTCAATACTTCGTTGATCTTAAACGCCATCGATTTTACAAGAGCGATTTCGTCTTTCGTCGCAAGACCGAGCGCCAATGCGTGATATTCGTTGAGCAAAGGATCGCCCAAATCGTCGTTTTTATAGGAAAATTCGATCGTGGGTTCAGCGAATACAATCCCTTCTTTCACGCCGTAATGTTTTGCAAACGAACCTGCGGAAATGTTACGAATAATGACTTCCAACGGCAAAATCGTTACTCTTTTTAAAAGCGTATCGCGATCGGAAAGTTCTTCCACGAAATGCGTCTTAACACCTTCTTTTTCAAGGATTTGCATAAGGAAGTTACTCATCTTGTTATTGATGACGCCCTTCCCTTCGATCGTACCTTTTTTCAATCCGTTAAACGCCGTAGCGTCGTCCTTGTAGGATACGATCACGAGCGCATTGTCGTCCGTTGCGTATACCTTTTTTGCTTTTCCTTCATAAAGCTGTGCTCTCTTTTCCATAATTGTATCTCCAGTAAAATTTTATTTTTTCTGTATGTAAGCGGAAATTATAACATTTCCTGCAACGCCTTATCGTCCGCGTTGATCTTTTCGCGCATTCCTTCTTTGTATGCGATCAGCTGTTTTTCGATTTCGGGATATTTGATCCCCAAAATTTGCAACGCCAAAAGCCCGGCGTTTTCACCGCCGTTTACCCCCACCGTCGCCACGGGAATTCCCGAAGGCATTTGCACGATGGAAAGCAAGCTGTCAAGCCCGCCCATCATGTCCGTTTTCACGGGTAAACCGATCACGGGCAAAGTTGTCATCGCCGCGATCACGCCGCCAAGGTGCGCCGCTTTACCCGCCGCGCAAATCAATACTTCGATCCCCTTTTCTTTGGCGGTTGCGGCAAATTCATGCGCCTCATCGGGCGTGCGATGCGCCGAAATTACGCGCACTTCCGCCTCCACGCCAAATTTTTTCAATACGTTTACAGCAGGTTTTACCACGTCGAAATCCGACTTGCTGCCCATTAAAATACCGACTTTGTTCATGTTTTTTCTCCTGTTTAAAAATCAAAATGGAGCGCAGTTTTTGCATGCGCTCCATCCTTTTATACCGATTGTATGGGGAAGGCGTATTGAGAAATTTTCGCCAGTTTTGCGCGCGAAAAACAGCCCTTGAAAAGTGTGTTTTTCGATCCTTGCAAACGTTTCATGGCAAACCTCTCGTCCCGTTCGTAAATACTCGCCTTGTTTTCCCACCTCTTACTAAATTCATTATATCATAACGATTGCAAAAAAGCAATCATCGAACGGAAATTTTCCAACACATTTTGCTTTGTGAATTTTTCACAAAGGAATGTTAAAAATGTTATTTTTAAAGATTTTTTCCATCCTTTATACGATCTTGTCCGCTAAACGACAACAGCACTTGCGAAGGATGATAAAAAACACTATCTAAATAAACGGGCAAATGGGTCAGCTTATATATAATATGATTTTCCGTCAAAGAAAAGATATGTATCAACTCGGCAAAGCCCACAAAGACGTCGCAAAGCGCAAACAGCGTTAAACCGATCGGCAAAAGCTTATTATCGCCAAAGTGCAAATACGCAAACACGATACTGACGAGCAAATTGACGTAATAAATCAAGGAAACGATGATCAGCGCATTCGTTTCTTCTTTTAAAACGAGCGCCGCGATTAAGGAAATCAGCACCGAACCGACCGCGCGCGCTCCTACGTTGTACAACTTTTCCCTTTTCGATTTCGCATACAGCAAAGTACGCGCGGCGTAAAACATCTGCGCCGTTAAAAAGAAACACATCGCAAGCAAGCGGTGTTTTCCAAGCAAAATCAAAAACAAATCCGCCGCGCATGTGAACGCAAGCGCCCCTGCCTGTAAGACGGTTTGCAGTTCTTTCCTCAAAAACACCAACGCCGTTAAAAGACAAAGCACGATCCCGCCGTAATAAATTTCCGTCGCATACCCGCCGCAACGAAAAATAATCACGGGATATACCGCCGCATGGATTGCCAGCACTACCAATGTATATATCGTTTTCGCACTCATCTTCATCGCTTTCATGTTTCGCCTCGGTTTTATTATAATACATATGCTTTCAAAAAGCAACCCCCGTCCCTCTTTTTTCTAAAATCAAAAAATCTTTTTCCCATAAAATCATTGACATTAAAAAAATTTAATGCTATAATAGTCACAACGATATTTCAAGGAGCCTATATCAATATTATGAAAAAGAAAATTGTATTGCTTGGCGATTCGATTCGTCTTGGATACGGTCAACTCGTACCTGGTATGCTCGGAGAGGATTATGAAGTGTGGCAATCCGCAGATAATTGCCGCTTCGCAAAGTACACTTTGCGTATGCTTTTCGACGAAGCGGAAAATATAAAAGGCGCGCACGTGATCCACTGGAATAACGGACTTTGGGACACAACCGAACTGTTTGACGACGGTACGTTTTCCACTGAGGAAGAATACGTGGAAAATATGTTGCGCATCGCACGGTTATTGCAAAAAATCACTCCCAACGTCATTTTTGCAACGATTACTCCGACCCACCCCGAATATCCGTATACGCGCAATGATAAAATCGACCGTTTCAACGAACTCATCGTGCCGAAACTGAAAGATATGGGCGTCGCCATTAACGATTTAAACAGTTTGGTAAAACTTCATATCGAAGAATATATCAGCCCCGACATGATCCACCCCAACGAAACGGGTTTTACCGCGTGTGCAAAACAAGTGGTAAACGCCATAAAACAATTCGATTGATACAAAAAAAGCAACCGTCAAGGTTGCTTTTTTTCTTGCGCTTTTAACCACTCGAACGCGATACTCGCATATATCTTTGCCCCGATAGACAAAACCTCCTCGTCAAACCGTACTTTGGGGTGATGCAACGGATAGCGATATCCCTTTTCCCGTTCCCCCGCGGCAAGAGCTACCATCACGGTGGGAAGTTCATGACTGATATAGGCAAAATCCTCCGAACCGCCGCTGTTTTTGCGCGTATCCGCGCCTAAATTGTTTAAATTGAGTACTCGCTCCTTCCCAAGAGTATCACACAAAACCGTTTCCGTAAAAACGGCTAATTTCTCATCGTTTATAAGCGTTGGACAACCGCCCGTATAAACCGTTTTTGCCGTACATTGATAAGCACAGGCTATATTTCTCGCAATTTCCTCAATGCGCTTTTTTAATTTTTTCCGCAAATTTTCATCAAACGTGCGCATCGTCCCTTTCAAGACCGCACTGTCGGAGATTGCGTTATCCGCGCCGTCCGTTTCCAACCGTCCGACGGTCAAAACCGCAGGCGTGGCAATCGGAATTTCACGCGCGGAAAGTTCCTCCAAGCCAAGCAGTATCCGTGCGGCAACGGTCAATGCGTCCCTTCCCGCCCAAGGTGCAGAACCGTGACAGCCCTTTCCTTGTACTTTTATCAGAAAATAATCGGCGGCAGGCGCGCTGATCCCCGACGCAACCGTTGCCGTCCCCGTAGGCATATCTACCCCCGTCATTACGTGTAAAGTCATACCTGCCTGCGGCGTAGGCGCATTTAAAGCGCCGTTTTGAATGACGTCTTTCGCCCCTTCCAACAATTCTTCCGCGGGCTGAAACAGCAATTTAACCTTGCCTTTTAACTCCTTTTCTTTCGCCTTTAACAATTTCGCCGCGCCAAGCAACATCGCCGCGTGCATATCATGTCCGCAAGCGTGCATATGCCCGCATTTGCAAGCGTAAGATAATTTCGTCTTTTCACAAATCGGCAACGCATCTATATCCGCACGGAGAAGAAAGGTTTTCTCCCCCTCGCCTACCGTTGCAACCAAACCCGCTTTTCCGCACTTTTGCACCGTATAACCGTATTCTTCCAAACGCTCTTTGATATAAGTATAAGTTATATCTACGTCAAAGCCTATTTCCGCATTCTTATGCAAGTACCGCCGAATCTCTACAAGTTCCGTTTGTAAATTTCTCATTTCCCACATATATGCAGTATGGACGCAAAAGAAAAAAACTTACCCGTTTTGGGTAAGTTTTTATTTGTTAAAGCTCGATGGTTTCTATGCCGTGACCGTCAAATACTTTGACTGCTTTTCCCAAATCGGAAGGTTTTACGACGATGGACGCTTCCTCACCCGCCACCGATAAACCGTACATATATTCCACGCTGAGTTCTTCATCAGAAATCACGCGCAAAATATTTTGCAGTGCACCGGGAGTATGCGGTACTTTTACGATACACACGTCCGTCAGCATTGCGGAGAAACCTGCGGCGGATAACGACGCTTGCCCTGCCTGCGGTTTATCGGAAATAATACGAAGCAACCCGTATTCGGAAGTGTCCGCGATACTCAAGGACAAAATATTGACCTCGTTTGCTTTCAAAACGTCCAACGCTTCACCCAAACGCCCTTTTCTGTTTTCAATAAATACCGATATCTGTTTCGACATATTCCCCTCCTTACTGCTGATTGCGCAAGTCCTTGATACGCTTTGCTTTCCCTTCAAAACGTTGCAACGTATTCGGGGATTCCAAGCGAATTTTTGCGTCCAACCCAAGCACTACCTTTAACTTGTTCCGCGTCGTATTTTCAATGCGTTGCAGTTCCGCAAACGAGTCGGTCGCCTTATTCAATTCGACCCGTACCGTCAACTTATCCGTATACCCTTCTCTTTCCACGATAATTTCGTAATGCGGGCCAAGCTCGGGCACGGAAAGCACTACTTCTTCGATTTGGCCGGGGAATACGTTGACGCCGCGTACCTTTAACATATCGTCGCTTCTGCCCGACAGATTTTCCATACGGCAAGTCGTTCTTCCGCAAGCGCAAGGCTCGTAAAACAGTCTCGTCACGTCCTTTGTACGGTAACGGATCAACGGCAATCCCTCTTTTTTGATACAGGTAATGACCAGTTCGCCCTTTTCCCCTACGGGCAATACTTCCCCCGTGTTGCTGTCGATGATTTCGGGAATAAAATAATCCTCGTTGACGTGCATGCCGCAATGTTCCAAACATTCGCCCGAAACCCCGGGGCCCATCAACTCGCTCATGCCGTAGTTAGACGTAATATTCACGTCCCTGCCCCATGCGTTGTGCATTTCTTCACGCATCGCGTCGGTCAAAAGTTCACTGCCCACAAGCGCGGTTTTTATTCCCAAATCCGTTTTGGGGTCAATACCGTTTTCGCGTGCAACTTCCGCAAGACGCAACGCATACGACGGCGTTGCCACCAACAACGAAGTGTTAAAATCTTTCATATACATCAGTTGCTTTTCCGAGTTACCCGTCGAGGAGGGAACGATTGCCGCGCCGATATTCTCCAAACCGTAATGCAACCCCAAAGCGCCCGTAAACATACCGTAGCCAAAACAAATTTGCGCGACGTCTTTTGCGCTTGCGCCGCCCATACACGCGATACGGGAAACGCAGTCCGTCCAAGTTTCCAAATCGCCGCGCGTATAGCCTACGACCGTAGGCTTACCCGTCGTACCCGAACTTGCGTGAATACGCACCAAATCCGATTGCGGAACGGCAAACAACCCAAACGGATAAGTCTCTCGCATATCCTGCTTTGTCGTAAAGGGCAATTTTTGCAAATCCGCAAGCGTTTGAACGTCCTGCGGTTTTACCCCTTTTTCATCCATTTTCGCGCGATAATAGGGAACTTTTTCATACACTCTTGCAACCGTTTCTTGTAAACGTGATAATTGCAAAGCCTCCATCTCCGCGCGAGATAACGTTTCTTCCTTTGACCAAATCATGCCGTTTCCACCTCGTTTTCCTGTGTTTTAAACGCGTTTTCCACCGTTTCCGCATCAGGCGCTTTTGTAAATAAGCTGACGACCGCCGTCACGAGCAACGAATAGAGCATACAAATGACGCCGATCATGGGCGAACAGTTCATACCCGATTTGAGCGCAATCCCAAACGAACAAGCCCAACCGTTTTGGTCATAACCGAACACGATCAAAAGTACCGCCGTCAATACCAAAGAGCCGATAATCGAACTCCATACCGCAGGACGGGTCACTTTTTTCCAAAGCAAGCCGAGCACGAACGGACCCATGAAACATCCCGCCAAAACGCCCCAGCTTATCCCCATCAAATACGCGATGGCGGATACTTTTAACTGCTCGTTCAATACCGCCAAAACAACGGATACGACGATGAAAAACAAGCAAAGAATTTTCATCGTCCAATTCACCTTTTTATCCGACGCTTTGGGATCGATTTTACCTTTGTAAATATCCACCGCGACCACGGATGCAGACGCCAACGAAACGGACGACAGCGTGGACATACTGGCAGAAAGAATTAAAACGGCAATCAGACCGATAAGCCCGGAAGGAATAACAATCTTCATCATATGCGGTACGATATTGTCCGAGCCTACGCCCGCGAGCTGCGGGAAATATGCCGATAAAGCGCCCGTAAAGTACGCGCCAAAGCCGATGATCAGCGCAAACGCCGTACTGACGACCGTACCTTGCATGATCGATTTATTGTCGCGTACCGCGTAATATTTATGTACCGTCTGCGGCAACGCCCATACCCCCAAAGAGGTCAATAAAATCAGCGAGATCAAGGACATGGTATTGCCGTACAGCCCCGTGTTACTGCTGGAGAAGGTAAACCAACCCAACTCCGCACTGCTTGTAAGCTTGCTCAAATCCCACTCGATATTGCCATGATTCATGAAACAAATCACCATAGCAACTACGCCGACAAGCATAATAATACCTTGGATAAAATCGGAAAGCGCCGTTGCAAAATATCCGCCGAAGAAAAGGTACAACGCCGTCAACGCCGCAAGCGCCAGCATAATCACCCAACCGGGAATATCAAATACAATGCCGAACAATGAACTCAGCCCATTGTATACGGATGCGGAATACGGGATCAGAAACAGAAAAATGATCGTTGCCGATACCAGCTTCAACCGCTGACTGCCGTAGCGTTTTTCAAAAAATTCCGGCATCGTTTTCGCCGACAAACGGCGGGTCATATTTTTCGTCCGCTTTGCCAGTACAAGCCAAGCAAACAACGAACCGATAATCGCATTCCCCACGCCGATCCAAATGGACGCCAAGCCGTACTGCGCCCCAAATTTCCCCGCGTACCCGATAAAAATAACCGCCGAAAAATAGGTCGTGCCGTACGCAAACGCACTCATCCAGCCGTTTAAACCTTTTTTACCCGCCAACAAGAAATCGTTGACGGAGTTCGAACGGTGCCGTGTGTAAAACGCGATACCTACCATCCCCAGGGCATATAATACGAGCATCAAATAATCCACCCACATATTTCACACCTCTCATTTGTTTTTACGATTTTAAACTTTGTTTCAATCGATTTTTATAATTATAAAGATTATAACATATCCGCTTTTATTCTGTCAACCAAACGAAGTGTCAAATTGCAAGGCATTCAACGGTTTTATCAATTTTTCACGGCGGAAAAGGAAGCGGGACGGTTACCCGTCCCGTCTTTGTTATTCTTTATATTCGGTAAACAGCACTTCTTCCCAAACTCCGTCCTTACAGAAGAACGTTTTTACCTCGTAAGGTGAGAACTGCGTCTCCAAAGCGCTTAACCCGTTGACCGAAATCGTCGCCCTCGTCGCCTTTCCATCGCATTCGTACGCGCGCACTACGTATCCCGTACCGTCCTCCGAACGCTTCACCGCAGACACGGTTACGTTGTCCGCGCTGACGGACATACCTTTATAAGTCAAAGGCAACGTACCCGCGTGATGATTTTCCAGCACGACGCCAAGCGAAGTATTTAGGATAAGCGCCTTTTGGAAAATCTTGGATTTTTCCTCCGTCGTAGCGGGTAAAATCGCATACGCGAACTCGTGCAAGCCTTGATCGGTATAATTGCTTTCCTCATTGCGGACCCTACCATGGTCGCAATAAATGGGACTTCTGATCGCCGTCAACGACAATACGTTGTCCTTTGCCGAATAGCTGTACTTGCAATCGTTCAAGATAGCAAGACCGCTTGTTTTGTCGCCTACCATCGCCCACATCAAAGCGGATTCCTCCTCGCCGTTGCAGGGTCTTTCCACCGTACCGAACGGAATTTCGTACAAGCTGGTCGGCGCATCGCATGCCACGGGGAACGCAAGCTTTAACATCTTATGCTTTTCGTTCCAGTTGAGTTTCGCGCGCACGCGCACAAATTCTTCCCCAACATTTAAGGTGTAATACTGCACCAAGGTCGAAGCCCCGTATACGGAGGTCACTTTGATAATCTCACGGATCTCGTTCGACTCGATTTTTTCTACTTTTTGAGCGACAAATTCCCCGATTGCTTTATCAAAATAATTTCTGCCGTGACTCCACGTATCGTGTTCGGTTTCGTCGATTACTACCGATTGAGTTTCCCCGCAAAGCGTTTCCCTGCCCGTCTTTTTATCGAAAACAGATTTCACGTTGCCGTTTTCGGCAAATTCTACCTTCAAATACTCGTTTTCAAGCGCAAGCGGATCGCTCGCTTTGCCCTTGTACGCGTCCGAAGTTATGATTTGATTGAAATACACCGAAGGTTGATAATAGTATACCGCGTAACCCATCGCAGGGACTTTTGCCTTGAAAATGGCGTTGTCGCGCTCAAAAACGGGCGCGGGTTCGGACGGAACGTTGACAAAGGGCACGTCATTACCGTTGACGTCCTTTAAGGACGCGGCGTTGGCGTTGATTTCGATCACTTCTTCTACGTCAAAGCTGTGGGAGTTAAACAATACGATGGGCAAACCGTGCGTTTTATCCGTCGTATCGATTTTCCAAGAAAGACTTTGCAACGCGCTGTTTTTTTGCTTTTCCGCAATAGAAACGCTTTCATAGCCCATATACAGGCTGTCGTCGTACGCACTCTTGACACAGCAACCGCCCAAAATGTCGTGGAAGGTCAGGAAATTGAGATTTTCCCAGCCTTTTTGCATCTCCTTACGGTCATACGCTTTCCCGATCAACAGATCGGCAAGTACGGAAAATTTCTCCGCCGCCGTCAGCTTGGTTTCCCCTTTGCGCAACACTTTTTTAATTTCCGAAACGGCACTGTAACAACCGCTTGCATGGTGTTGCAATTCCTCTTTTAATACGGGCAGTTCGTTTTCCTTTTTATATTTTTCAAAGAATGCAACGGGATCTGCCATGTTTAAACGGAACGGCGCGTCCTCTTTTGCGTTGTATTCGTTGATAAGCTGAATATTTTTAATGGTCGGGCCGCCGCCGTGATTTCCCACGCCGTAATATCCCATAAATTCCGTACCGCCATAGAATTTGGAACAGTCCGCCAAGTAATTTTCCAGCTCCTCCATCGTATTGAAATTTTTACAATACATCTCGTTGATACGGAACGCCGTTACCTGCGACCCGTCGGGAGCTTCCCACGTGAAAATGTTGTTTTTCATGGATTTTTCCCATTCCATGGGGCGCATATAAACGTAATACTTCATGCCGCTTTTTCTCAAAATTTGCGGCATCATAGCGTTGTGGCCGAAACTGTCGACGTTGTAGCCCACCTGCGCCGTTTTGCCGAATTTTTCAAAGAAATAACGCTGAGAATACAAGCTGTTACGGGCAAAATTTTCACCGCTGGGCAAATTACAGTCGGGTTGCACTTTCCAACCGCCCACAATGATAAACCGACTTTCGGCAATACGCTTTTTCATCTCCTCGAACATGGCAGGGTCAAAATCCTCGATCCATTGATAAACGGAGGAGGAAGAACACACGAATTTGAAATCGGGAAATTCGTTCATTCTGTCCAAAGCGGAACGGATCGTCGCTTTCGCCTCGCAACTGCCCTCCTGCCAAGACCAAACCCACGCAGGGTCAAGGTGTGCGTTGCCGATCATAAAAATTTCTTGTTTTTTCATAAAAATCCCTCTTTATTTACAGCTGAAAAGCCGTTCTTTTATGAGTTTTTGTAAAAGGTAAGCGTTGCCTCGTTTTCCGTAATATGATTTACCGTCAATACGTAAGCAATCTTTTGACCGTCATCCGTCTTTTCACTTGCCAACAACGAATCATATTCCCCAAAGACGTAATTGCCGTCCGCGCTTTTTACCAGTTCAATCAAATTGTTTTCCGTACCGTATTCATCCGACGCGTCCGTGTTGTTGTAGTAAACGTCGTAATAAGTGGTGTCACCGTATACTTCTTTGTACAAGGACGCATTGACGTGATATACCACGACCCCCTCCTCGTCAAAGTATCCGTAATTCCCTCCGTTTAAGCCATTGTTCGTGTAATACACGACGAGGAAATATTCTTGATATGCCCCCAAATTCTCGTCCCAGTCGTTTGCTATCAGGATCGTATCGCCGTTTTTAGAGAAGTCCTCCAAAGTCAAAGTGATACTTTCTTCCGCAACCACCAAACGGGAACTCGTGATCCATCCGTAATTGAATTTGGTATATGCATTGTGGTCGCCCGACATGGAATCCATCACGTCGTAGCCGTCCAAGGGCGCGCCAACGTAAGCCGTATCGTAATAATCGTCCGCGCCGAGCACGTGACCGAATTCATGAATGAACGTGTACGTGTTCGTCACGTCCTCATCGTAATAAATTTCACCGTACTCGTCGTACGCCTCCATTAAAAATTGATAGGACGCCCAAAGGTAATCGTTTGCGGATACGCCGTCATACTCGTAATAGTACCCCTCGTCATCGGTGTAATAATTCCAGTATCTGTACGCCCAATAAAAATCTTCTTCATTGTCGATATCCAGCGTGTTGACGAGCACGATTGCGTCAATGACGTGATTTCCATCCGCGTCGAATGCAGCCAAATCCATCTTACTTTCCAACGCCGCCAACGCCTCGTCGATAATGAGCTGATCGCCAATCGGACTGTCCTCATTGTCCGTTGCGTTTTTGTAATAGGTACTGTCATATTGCGGGCGGAACCAATCGTCCAACACTTCGAAATGCAAATCAAGCTGTCCGTAGCTGGAAATGGAATAATACTCGCTGACCGAATAATAATCGGTCGCCCCCGCCTCGCCGTTAAAAGCGGTATCGATTTTTTCCAACGTATAGCCTTTCTTCGCCGCCGTTACGTCCGAAAACTCTACAGGAATGACCAGTACGTTGACCGTGCCCTTTGTCGGGCAGCTGTCCAAATAATATCCCTGCCCATGCACGTCCTTTACGGGCGTTGCCGTTGTAAAGTCGACTTCGTATACGCCGTCCGCCGCCTCAGGCAAACCTTTCCCGCGGTTGGTGATCAGTTCGATATCGGGTTCCGAACCGCCTGTATCTCCACCCGTATCGCCTCCTATATCGCCGCCGACGTTTTCATCATCTTCGGACGGCCAAAGCGATACATAAACTTCTATGCACATATCGAACTCGTCGTAATAATAAACCATTTCCACGTAGATATCGCCCTTTTTATAACAATACCACGTATCCCCTTCGCAATCCTCGTATTCCTTCGTGAAATCGTAATCGGAATACATTCCGCGATACAATGCAAACCCCATATTCGTCGCACCGACTACGCAATACCACATACCGTTTTCATAATCGTCTACGTCGTTATACCCCTCCAAATAGTATTCATCGTTGGGTAGGAACGGAATCACCTCGCCTATGTATTGCAAAAATAATGCTTTTTCGTTGGAGGTAAAATCGGTATACGTATACCCTGTATCTCCGTCATCGGGGTTTTCGTCGCCGTTATCGGGTATTTCATTGTCGTTATCAGGCGTTTCATCCTCGGCGGGCGTTTCGTTGCTCTCAGTGGATTGACTTGCGGAATTATAAGAGCTGTCCGAAGAATCGCTCTCCTCCGATAAATCCAAAAGCGAGCAAGCGCTAAAGCAAAAAACGGAAGCAACCGTCGCCAATAAAGCCGCTAAAAATTTTTTCATACTTTTACCAAAAAAATATTTATATTTTTTATTTTTCGTTTATTATATCACATACTTTTTCAAATAGCAACGGAATATTGAAAAAAGTTTTTACAATTTATACGCTTTAGAATACACAAAAACCGCCGCGAACAATATCGCGGCGGTTCGTTTTCATTTTTCAATCCTTTCGGTTTTTCCGTTATTCAAACGGGATTCTTCCGCGGCAAAACTCATCAAATGACTCTCGATAGAAACGTCGAGATAGGTGATTCCTTCTGCAGGCTCTCCGTTCAACGCTTTATAAAGGCTGTTCATCATGAAGTAATCCCCTCCGCAATGTCCGCCTACGTTCGCTTCGGAAACGTCGATGCGCACCTTCTCCACTTCACCGCCGAAATAACGCACTTCAAAGGCGCTATCTTCGATCACACCGACAAGCTCTGCCTTTGTTCCATGCACCTTCAAATCACGGTAAATTTCCCTACTGAACGCGGTCATGGTATGGCAAGCCGTCTTTCCGTTGGCAAATTGCATCACCGTCACTTCGTGGTCGACTACGTCGTTATCGTTCATAAATACGCACTTGTCGTAAGGCGAGCCTTTTAAATCCGTAAGGATATTTTCATCCGTCAAATCCTTCGTTGTGAAATAACTGGAAAATCCTCTGGAAACGTCGGACGTATACAGCTTTTGCGCTTTGTAAATGCAATCCTTGTGCGGACAATCGGAACAATATTGCGTTGCACCTTCGGGGGCGTGTTCTTTATTGAAATAGTACAATCCGCCGTAAGAATTGACCGAAAGACATTCCTCACCCATCAAATACCGAAGAATATCCATATCGTGACAGCATTTTGCCAAAATCATCGGGCTGGATTGCGCTTTATTATGCCAAGGCCCGCGGACAAAACTGTGCGCCTGATGGTAATACCCCACGTTTTCGCTGGCGTGAATGGTAATCACTTCGCCCAGCTTTCCGCTATCAATGTAACGCTTTACAGTCGAATAAAAGGGAGTATACCGCAACACGTGACACACAACGACCTTTTTATCGTATTGTTTGCTCGCCTCGTAAATAGCAAGACAATCTTCCTTGTTGTTGGCAATCGGTTTCTCCAACAAAAGGTCATACCCCGCCTGCATCATCGCAATCGCGTGTTCGCGATGGTCGGCGTCTTGAGTTGCCACCGCCACGATATCCGCGTCGATGTTTTCCTTTAAAAAGTCACGGTAATCTGCAAATAACCGCGCACCTGGATAGGTCGTTTTCGCATATTCTATACGGTCGGGGTCATTTTCGATGATCGCGACAAGTGAAAATTTTTCAGGATACGTTTTCGCAAACAACGCATAAATATTGCCGCGTTGTCCAAGTCCGAATACAACCAATTTCTTCGTCATATTGCCACCTTCTTATATTGATGTTATTATTATACAACTCAAATCTTTGAAAACAATAGAAATTCTTTCACAAGATTGTGAGATTCTTTCAAAGCTCATACAATACTTTCGCTACGATTTGTCAGCAATACATTCGCCCTGATATCGTAGATATTTGGATGGGCATTTCCTCGACAAGATTGGTTGGGCGAGTATATCCGCATTTTTTCGATAAGTTTATACTTGTGCAAATGGATTTGGTTGAATTTCCGTTTCTGTAAAGCCTTGAAAATAAAGATGAAAAGACCCGATTTTGTTCCTCAAACCCTACCAAAAACGCAAAACGAGTAAATATTTATGCTTTTATGTAAAGAAAAACGAGTATTTATACATAAATTCGCATAAACACTCGTTTTAGTGGAGTAAAAGCAAGCTAAATCGCCCCCTTCTTCAGGTCTTCGTATCTATTTGATTTTCTTCTTTTCCTTCAAATAATATTTGTCGAATTTCAATAAGCGCATCTAATATCTCGTTTAATTTTATCTTCGCCACTTTCTCACGAAAAGTTCGTATCGTATAATTGTTTCTCCAAAATTCACATTGACCGTGCTTTTCTACAGCTTCTTTCTTTTTCCGACATAAACCGCAATCCAATTTGTCAAAATGACATAATCCTTTCGTGTAATAAGCTTTATAATTCCCACAATTCCAACACGCTTTGTTCTTTCTTTCCATCTTGAACTCCTCAATTTTTTATTTATATCGAAAACCGATATACCACAATTGTAATATATCGTTTTTCGATTGTCAATCGTTTTTCGATATTTTTTCGTGTATAATATAGGTATGAAAACGTTTGGGGAAATCTTAAAAGAACTTAGAATAGAAAAGGGACTTACACAAAAGGCCCTCGCGCAAGAATTATCGGTTACAGTGCCTACACTTTCGCATTGGGAATGCGGGTATCAAGAGCCTTCTTTTAAAGACTTAATTATGTTATGTAAATATTTTGAAGTGTCGGCGGATTATATGCTTGGTTTAAGCGACTGAAAAGGAATTCGGCTCTCGCTTACGGCAAGAGTATCATTGCGAAAAATAAGCAGATATTTTCCAGTATCCATACAAAAAGCACGTCTTCAAGGCGTGCTTTTTTTGTAAGCGTGACGGGTAGAGGTGCATACTCGCCCTTGGCGAGAGCATCGTCGCGCCGTCGGGTTTACGGAAGGGATATTACTTCACATTTCGGGCGCTCCTCGCGCGAACCACCGCGTATGCAGGCTTCACCGCGACTCCTTGACCACACACAAAAAGGACATACCGTTTGGTATGTCCTTTTTGTGGTGGGCAGAGGTGGATTCGAAGCACTTCCGACTTCTACAGCCCTTTATTTTAAAGGGATTCACGACTATGCCCCAACTATGCCCCAGCAAATTTTTTCTTTTATTTTATACATTTTTTCAGTTTTCTAAGAGTAAAATCTTCACCTTATCCCGTACGGGACTCGAAGCCGAATACTAAAGCGCTGAAAGCCTTTATTTTAAAGCTATTCAGCGCTTACTGACCCAATACTGCCCCAATTTAAAACTGAAAATAAATTGCTCAAAAGGCCAAGCAAATTTCAGCTTTGCTTGGTCTTTTTCACTGTTGAATATTACACTTAATCGACTCTCAACCACAGAGATGGATTCGACGCACTTCAGCCTCCTACAACCCTTTCGAGACTGTGTGACAACTATGCGACACCGCTTTTCCAATCAAGTTTTATGCATATTTTCAACGCTTTTAACGCCAAAAATGGCTCCCCAATATCATTTTCATCACGTTCTATTTCCTTTAACAATCCATTTTATTTCGTAAGGTCTCAAAGTCAATTCCCTCAAAGCACCTTCCATATCATAGAAAATCGTTTTCTGTTCTACGCTGGTATTGTTGGTGATCGCATACCTGTCCCCATAAAAATGTGCTTCGGTAAGCGGATTTGTGCAATAAGACTTCTTGTCCATATCCTCTTTCCCTGCCGTCCAAAGGATGGCACGGTACAAAAGTTTTGCATTTTGCGCCGAATAGGGTAAGCCCGTGATATAAAAGCTTCTGCCCTTTCCATAGTTATTCGTCGCCATCTTCACTTCGCCTACGTTTACTTTTCTTATAAATCTATCCGAAATAGCAATATCCACCACGTTTGCGCCGTCTAATGCGTACACATTCTTCTTATCTTCGCCATAATCGACAGGACTTTCAATGCCGTCCAAGATGAAATGCTTTCCGTTTGCGTTGATATTGTACTTATCTTCCGACAAAGTAAATCCGCGTTCCATTTCCACGCCTAAAACGTCGGAAAGTTGGAAGAACTTACCGTTTGCCTGATGCGCCGTAGGTTCGCCCACACCGATAAAGCCCCCGCCGTTATACACGAATTTTCTAACTTCGGTAAGCACCTTTTCGTCAGTCCAGTTTTCACCACCGCTCCAAGCCGTATCCGCATCGCCCACGTTAATTACAACGTCTATTTCATCAAGCTTACCATTCTTTACGTCGTCAAAATTGATAAACTGCACGTCTACGGGCATACCGCTTAACGCCTCATACACCCCTTGATAAGAATATACTTGCTGATACCAAAGCTCATGTGCAACCATATGCCCCATCCAGCTGCGCTTTTTGCCCCAAGCGTTCAAAATCGCCACTTTTGCAAAGTTTTTCGGCGTTTGCGTTTTTACCGTATCATAGATATAACGGAATTCATCACATACCTGCCCTGCCCGTTCGATAAATTTCGAGAATTTTGCAGCAAGCTCTAAATATCCGCCAAAGCCGATACGGTCAATGGGATTACGCATCATTGCTCTGCGAGCGGTAATCCAGTTACGGTTGAGTTCCGCCACCGCGTTCTCTTCATTCCCATCAAAGAAAGTATCGGGGAAGAAGTACGGCAAAAATCTACCTTCACGGTATTTGACGTTGGGCATATCCGAAAGCATACGCACAGTGACGCCACCGCCTACGCTACCTACGATTGCGTCCAAGTTCAAATCCTTGAAATGTTCGCCGTAAGGTTCCGTTCCAATCCAGCTATCCCCAAGGAACATCATGGCTTCCTTCCCTTCCGCGTGCACGATATCAATCAATTCGCGCACCGTTTTTGTGACGTATTTTTCCGTAAATTCCATATAATCACGAAATTTCGGCGTAGGGTTGACAAAGTTGTTTTGATACGTGCCTTGCGCTACTATATCTTCCGTCTTTAAGGTATATCCATATTCCTTTTCAAAATCGTCGAACGCGCGTGGACTTGCCGTCATAGGATAGCCAAACCAGTCCACGTGTTTTTCTTTATTGATTTCGTTGAATACAAGGAAGAAATGATAAAGGAACGTCGTATATCTTACAACGTTGACGTTTTTGTTTTCGTCGCACCATTTTCGCATATTGTCTTTGATATGCTCGAAGGTTGCGGAAAAACGAGTATCAATTACCTTGTGTTTTTCGATGTTCCAGTTATTCGTTATGTAGTTGTACATTTGGGTAGAGTCCCAAAGGTTTTTCGCAAAGAAGTTTACCGTATACTCATGATAGGGTTTTGCATAATCAACGCGTACCTGCCCACCGCCTACGTATTCCCAAGTGAAAATCTCTTCGCCCGTTGTCCTATCGAAAACCTGCCAGTATTTCTTGGGATTTTCCTCGTTGACGCCGAGTTGGTCGTGAGAATAGCCTTTTAATAAATCAATCGTCAACGTCTCTTCCGTCGCCAAACAATATCCCGTCATCAAAAGAACGCTTTGCAATTCATCCGTGTGCTTGTCCGCCCAAGCGTTGTCACCGCGCACAACAAAATAGGTGTTATACACCTTATCCGCAATTTCCAAAGCATTTTTAGGCAAATGCGTACCGTCGCAATCACGCACAGCGTCTGCGCCCCACAAATCCGCTATTTTTTTCGTGCCTTCTACGTAGTTTTCGTCCGTAGGGATTGTAATTCTACCTTTTCTCATAATTTTTTACTCCTATACACTAAATTATTTGTTACGCCCCGCACTTAAAGCACGGGGCGTAATTCGTAAAATTACGGTTCAACCAACTTAAAATTGCCGATATAACAATTTACATTATTCGTATCATTTCCATATGATAAATTGATTGCAAACAGTGCAATTTCATAGGGAGCACCACTTCCTGCGGGTTTCGAATAAGTATCCCAGTATTCCAAAATCGTGGAAAGCTTCACTGAAAAGGTATGCCATACACCTTCTTGCACCCCTTTATTTCCCACCTGTCCCGTAAGGAAACAATTTTTCATTTCGGAAGAATGCTTGCCCTCTATTTCAAAATATACGTCGAATTGCAACTCAATATCCCCTGCATTTTCCAAAACGGAACTGCTGCTCGGTTGCAAGGAAAATGCGCGAATATTTCCCAAAGAGGAAGTCGTAGCCTCGAAATAGTAATAGCTACCAGAAGTTTTTCCACCAACGGAATTGCTTGCGCTTAACGTTTTTGTGGATATACTACCCGACGAAAGATTTGTACTCCACGCTCTCTTTTGGTATTTTGCCGTTGCAGAAGAAAGCCAAGAACTGTCAATCGTCGTTTCTGCCGTCAATGGAATAGACAGATTTACGTTGGGCATTTCCTTGCCAAGTTCTTTTGCAGGTGCTACAATTCGAATATTGCCGATATAGACAGTACCTGCCTGCGACGCATGGCTACTAGAAGTCCATTTGAATTTAATCCAAGGTTTCCAGGGTGAATTATCGCCACCATTGTTCGAGCCATTGCTTACATCGCTCCAATCCGCCAAAATATCCGCCATAGGCACGCTGGACGTATGCCACATATCCTGCGCAAACTCTGCATTCTCAGCACCGTATACCGATACCTGATAATGATACGTATTGCTCGTATCGCCAGTTATATCGTAATACCAATCAAATACGATATTACAATCAGCGTATTTTTCCCAAGCCGTCTTATCCGTGTTAGAAGGTACAATTTGATAACCTGCATAACAGAACCAATTCGACATTGCCGTCACCGAAGTATATGCCGCGCCGCTTACACCTCCAAGCTCCGCGACCTTACTTTCCGAAACAAGACCGTTTCTCGTAGCTTGCGAAGATGACCAAGGATTGACAGTCGTCGTCAATGCGCTTGCTTGGCTCATATCGTTCCATTCGACATCCATTATGTTTTCATCCGCTTCTTCTTTCACAGGCTTTTGAATACGTATATTACCAATATAAACGATACCCGCTTGTGCTTCGTGATTAGCGGAGGTTTGTTTAAACTTGATCCAAGGCGTCCAAGGCGAACTGTCACCTTTGTTGTTCGAGCCTGCAATCACGTCTGCCCAATCCGCCAAAATATCTGCCATAGGCACTCTTGAAGTATGCCACATATCTTGTAAAAATTCTACTTCTGCCGCGCCGTAAACCTTAACCAAATAATTATATTCGTTATTTGTATCCCCCGTTACGTCATAATACCAATCAAATACGATATCATATTCACTGTAAGCTTCCCAAACTGTTTTATCCGTGTTGGAAGGTACAATTTGATATCCGCCGTAGCAAAGGAATCCTGTACCCAACGTAACGGAAGTATATGCCGCGCCGCTTACACCACCAAGCTCCGCGACCTTACTTTCCGAAACAAGACCGTTTCTCGTAGCTTGCGAAGCCGTCCAAGGATTCACTGTCGTTGTCAACGCGCTTGCTTGGCTCATATCATTCCAGACCATTGCAGGCAGTTCTTCCTCTTCTTCGACTTCACCAGAACCCGTCGTGATGTTAAGAGCACCGTCTTCCGCAACGGAAAGAGTTACAATGTATGTAACGAAACCATTTACAGTTTCCGAAACAACCGAACCATTGACGGTAAACTCAACGCTCTCGGGTGCGGAAATCGTCACCGTTACGGCGTCGCCGCTTACCACGCTATTTTCTACAACAATACCGTTCTTCGCAAGAACCAAGAGTTCTGCAAGCATTTCACGACTATTCGCAAAGTTCGCTAAATATCCGTCTTCGTACTTGATCTGCGTACCGCTATACAACGCTTCGGTGAGCATATGTAAAACAGAACGGAAATTGTCCACAGAATACGTTTCGCCTTTTGCCGCCGAGCGTGCTTTTGCATAACCTTCAAGCGCATACAAAAGATTGTATTCTTCCACGCCGTCACGGATAGATTGCAAACGAATGCTACCGATAGGACCCTTTACCCCGTAAGCAGAACCAGGATACAAAAGATATCCGTCGCCGTTCACTTCGCCCGAACGCAAGGGATATGCGTACATATCGTCAATCTTTGTATCCACATCTACAGCACCGTTTTTCACGTACATTGTAGACCAATACAAATTGCCCGTAATACCATATTCATACATCATCCAGTTAAGCAATCTGGAAGAAATCAAATTATCCCCTAAATGATAGGTAGGATTCGGATAAGAAGGATTTACGCAGGTATATGTCCAAAGAGATGAACCAACGCCATAACTGCCTTCTACCCAAGCCTTAATTTCATCGCGATTGCTTTGCAAATGGTACGAATCAATGGTAGGACACAACACGAAAGGAGTGTCTTCCGTCGTCATATTCGCCGTAGGATCTGCCGTAGGGGTAATCACTTTAATCCCTGCCAAAGAGTTCAATACCTGCACACGGAAGCTTTCACTTACACCGTTGCCAAGAACATATTCCGACTCATGTGCTACCAAATACGTCTTGCAACGTTCAAACCAATCGCTCAACAACTTGAAATTGTATTCCGCACTTGCTATTTCCGTCAAGTTGCCCGAAAACTCGTCAATCCAAGAAAGAACCAACGCTAGCTTTTCAAACATATTTACACCGTTTGCAAGGCTGTATTTATACAATTCTTTTACGGTACGAAGAAGCTGCACTTGATCCACACTGCTCACGGCATATTCCGTTCCTTCATAGGTATATTTCACTGTATATTTGGTTACAGGCAGATATTCCGTCGTATTGCCGTCACCATCGGAATCGCCCGTATCCAACTCATAATATACACCTTCGTAGGAACGAACCGCCAAAGGAATCATTGTGCAACGGTTATCTAACGTATAATTTGCAACCTCTTGCACGTACGTTTCCATCTTACCGTTATCAACGTTTTTGTAATATTCATTCTTGCCGTCGCCGTTATAATCTGCGCCGCCATAGTTGAACACGAAATTATCCGCAAACACGTCTGCATTCGGATCGTAAGTACCGTTATAATGGAAATAGAAATCACTAACTCCCGGCAAAGACGAAAGACTGATACCCATATCTAACATATATTCATAGTACGCGCGCTGTACTGCTGTACTTACGCTGCCGCCGTAAAGCCCTTCCGCATATTCTACGTTATCCCAGCCAAGACCAAATCTCGATGCGGTATATATTTCATCGGAAACAGCATAGTCGTACACATTCACCAAAACTTCTATGGGGAATGCCACTCCATCAAGGAACACGATAAATTCGCCCGTATATACCCCCGCTTCCTGATCTGCGGGAACGTTGACCGTAATCCATACACCTTGGTTATTTCCCGAAACGATTGCTGTTTCGCCGTACTTTGCCGCCGCTGAGATAGGAATCAGCGCATCGGGATATATACCATTTGCTACCGTCGTCGCTTCAGTGCTTTTTACTTCCGTGATTTCCATGTATTTTTGATGGAATACTTCGAAATTTTTCAAAGACAAGAGTTCACCGTTTGCATTCGTTAAACTCGACGTTATAACGCCATACCAAGAAATATTTTGCGCAGGCGTAATTAAAATTTGCGCCGATTCCGTTTCATTTTTGAATACGTTATACGTCAAAACTGTATTCGTATAACGATCGGTATAGCTTTGGTTTTGCAGAAATTTTTCCGTGCCGTTTGCGGTCCAAACCGTAGCGTCAACCGAATCAGGAAGAGTACTTTCGCCACTGCCACTGCCGCTTGCAGCTTCAATACGAATATTACCGATATACAATACACCTGCAGGATCGCCGGAACCGCTCGTCCAGTTGAAATCCGACCATGCAGTTCCCTTGCTCATAGGATTGCTGCTATCAATCAAATTATCCCATTCCGCAAGTAAAGACGACATAGGGATTGTTACCGTATGCCAAGTATCTTGCTCGTATCGTGTATTCGATGTTTCACCATACGTCATTACGTTATGTTGCACGCTGTCGTTGCTAGGAATATCGTAGTACCAATCAAATTTTAACGTAGCATCAGCGTATACTTCGTACGTTGCTTTATCGTTTGCAGGCAAAATTTTATATCCTGCATAGCTAAATTGATCTGCAATACCGTCCACTCTTAAATACGAGGCGCTTGCACTACCGCCAATCGCCGTAATTTCGCTTGTCGTAGGAATTGCGGGAATGGTATGCGACCAACGATTT
>JAFUIT010000087.1 GCA_017468345.1 Clostridia bacterium | reverse complement strand
GGTATGTACAAGTTGAAAAACGGCAAATACAATTTCGATACGACAAACGGCGTCGGCAACGGTTATTGGGATTTGGTGGTTTCCTCGGAAAAATGTTTGGAAGCCAATACCTATTTCTATCAAGCGCTTTGCGCGATGGCTGATCTCGAACAAAGAGTGGTGGACGCAGGCGTTACCATTACGGAAGAATCGGTCGTTCGTAACAGAATGCCCGGGCAAGAAGAAATCACGTACAATTATACGGCGGAAAGTCTTGCCCAGCTGGCGACAACCGTAAAGGCGAATATGGAAAAGGATATTCAACCCGTTCAAACGGAAAGCGGGCGTTACGACAACGCAGGCGGGTTCTGGAATCCCGCAACAGGGCGTTTTGCTTCCGGTATCAACGAAGAAACGGGCGCGCTCATTGACTATGGATACGTATATTGGAATTTGGAAGCCATCTGCGCAGGCATCGGTACGGACGCGCAACAGCTCTCCGTTATGAAATGGATAGACGGACAAAGAACGGTAGAAGGGGATACGTCAACGGGTGAGGATATTTACTTCTATGAATTTGCTCCCCGTTTCTGTACAAAAGAATGTAGTGAGGCGATCTCCACGTTCGGTTACAATATACTTAAGTCGGATAGAGATGAATACGGTACGACTTGGAGCAGACAGCTTCAAAACGGCGGCGCGGCAATCGCTTGGAGTTATTACGACCTCGTTGCGAGGATGAAAGTATTCGGCAAGGAAAATGCGTATAAACGTTTGCAAGAAATCCAAGTATGGTACGAAAAGGTGTTGGAAAACACCGAGGGCGACGGTTGGGATTTCTACGGTGGCTATTACGAACAGCTTGCGGCGGAGGCTGAAGAAAAGGCGATGGAGGGCGACGACAGCGAGTACGGCATTTGGAATATTCAAGACTCGTTGAGAAAGGGCCCGGGCGCGCTTGGTTTGGATGCAGAATTTATAGAAAGCGTCATTTTGATCAAGGCGCTTCCCGACGTGTTCTTTGGTATGGAAACGAACGGCTACGACAATATTTCCTTCCAAAACAATTTGCCGAGCGGATTAAAGATCTTCCAGCTTGACAATATGAAATTTGACAACTGTCTCTATTCGGTTTCCGCAACGGCGGATAGTTTGGAAATTTTGAACGCAAAGGGCGCGGTAAGGGATACGCAGACGGTGACGATGAAATTTGCGGAGCCGACGGGGGCGTATTCGGTATATATCAACGGAAACAAAACGGAAAACTATTCCGTGAATGATGGAATCATCAGCGTTACGGTACCTTTCGATTTGGTAAAGGTAACGGTAAAATAAAAAAGGAGAGGAAAAATTATGAAACGTAACTCTATTAAAAAAGCACTTTCTTGTATTCTTGGCGCAGTGCTTACGTTCGGTGCGGTAGGTTGCTTTGGCGGCGGTGGCGGAAACTCGGACGGCGATGCGGCAGAACTTACCATTGGCGTTGTCAACGCGCCGATTGAGGTGAAAATTGTGAACTCGTTGATTAAGGCGTATCAAGAACAGCCTGGCAACGAAAATAAAAAGATCAAGGTCGTAAAAATCACGGACAATTACGATACTTGGGTACAAAGACAGCTGTACGTTGATCAATTGCCCGATATGATTCAGGTATACGATTATTCTTCGGAATTTTGGACGTATATGAATATGCTGCAACCGATCAGCGAGTATATGGATAGAGACGGCATCAAGGAAAGCGATTATTACGCGTCGGTTATCGAAATGGCAAAATCGAAAGACGGGGATGACAATATGTATTGGGTGCCCAGAGATTACAACAAGGTCGTTGTATGCTACAATACCAAGATGTTCGAATTGGCAGGCATCGAAAAACCCTCCGACGATTGGACGTTTGAACAGTTTGAAGACGTTTGTGAACAGCTTTTGGCGAAGAAAGACGTCATTACCGATTATACCGAGACGCCTTACTTCTGGCCTGCGGATATGAGATTGCAGTGGGCGGCTTCCTATTATCCCGTCATCAGCAGTTACGGTGGCGGTTTGATCGATAAGGAAAATGGAAAGGCGTTTAAAAATCTCGACGCGGTAAAGAAAGGCTTTGATTATTATTTAAGTTATGCGGATAGAGATCTTTGCGTAACGGTGGACGATACGATGGATGCTTTCGCCAACCAACAGGCGGCGATGATTTTCACCTCCCGTCCCGACGTGCCTACGTATAATCAGTATTTGGACGGCGAAATCGATTTCGTAAGCTTCCCGACCCTCTCCGATGCAACGGAAACTTCCTATATCGGTATGGGTTGTACGGGTTACGGTATCACGGACAGCTGTCCTGACGGCGAAAAAGAAGCGGCTTGGGATTTCTTGAAATTCGTAATGTCGAAAGAAGGTCAAAACGCCTTCAGTAAAACGGGTAGCGGTATCCCTATGCTGAAAGCATTGGCGGAAGACCCCGAAGCGGAATTTAAAAAGGTATATGAAGGCAAAAACAACGACGCATTTGTTAAGTTTGCCGAAAGAGATATCCCTATGAACTATATGAGAGGCTTTAAACCGAATAAACAGCTCGGTATTTATTCGTATATCAACGCAAACCTGTTGAACTCCTTTATTAAGGCAGAAGACAGAGCGCAATGCTATACGGAT
>JAFUIT010000086.1 GCA_017468345.1 Clostridia bacterium | reverse complement strand
AACTATTTTGCCTTGTCAAGCATTTTTTCAAACTTTTTTAAAAATTTTTATCTTTTTTTAAAGTTTTTATTTTTTCCTGCTCGTCCTGCGACAGCTTGTTTATATTACCACTTACTTTTCCTTTTGTCAACCGTTTTTTATGACTTTTTTTTATTTTTTGCAAAAAAAGTCAAAAATTTCATTATTTCGACGTTCTAACCAAGGACAGCGTCACCTTTTCGCCGTTGATATCCACTTCTTTTGTGATATCGGCATTTTTCGCAGCGCCTTCCGTTACCGAAACCGCCAAAATGTCCTCTTTGAAGGTTGCCGACGACAGCGCCGCCTTCGCTTTCCCTTCCGTAATATAATATATAGCGATACGGTCGGTGATAAGGAAGTCTGCCTCCTTACGCATTGCCTGCACTTTGGAAACGAGTTCTCGTTCGACGCCCTCCATAATGAGTTCTTCCGTCAGCGCCGTATTCAGCGCAACCGTTACGCCTTTATCGCTTGCGGAAATAAAACCGGATTTGCTTTCGGTGAAGATCTGCAAATCTTCCTCCCTCAAAACGACCTCCGCGTCCTGCTCGAAGACGTATTCGCCGCCGCCCTTTACTGCGTCCACGACCGCTTTCGCGACTTTGGCGTCGCAGTTTTCCAAGAACGCTTTGATCATACCCAACTTTTTACCGTATTTCGGGCCGATCGTCTTTAACTGCGGTTTCAGCTTGTACGAAATAAATTCGTTCGCGTCCTCCGCCGATTTATACGCCTTAATATTCAATTCGTCCAGCGCGATCGCTTTCAAGCCTTCGTCCAAATCGCATGCTCTTGCCGTAACGACGTACATTTCGGAAAGAGGCTGACGGTTTTTCACGTTGCCTGCGTTACGCGCGGCACGGCCGAGGTTTACAATGTCGAGCACCGTGTCCATGCCCTTTTCCAACGCCTCGTCCACCATCGAACCGTCATAGACGGGGAATTCGCAAAGGTGTACCGATTCGGGCGCATCTTTAAAGAATGCCGGCACGAGGTTGAGGTACATTTGTTCCGCAACAAACGGCGTGTAAGGCGCGGTCAATTTTGCAAACGTTGTCAATACGTACCAAAGAGTCGTATACGCCGCCGCCTTATCCTCCGTCATTTCACTGCCCCAGTATCTGTCGCGGCCGCGGCGAACGTACCAGTTGGAAAGGATATCCGAGAAATCCTGCAACGCGCGCGCGCTGTCCGTGATATTATATACCGCGAGGTTTTTATCCACCGTATCGATGAGCGTATTCAGCTTGGACAAAATCCACTTATCCATCAAGGAAAGTTTGCACTTCTTCAAATCGTATTCGGCAGGGTTATAATTATCGATATCCGCATACAAACAGAAGAACGCATACGTATTCCACAGCGTACCCATGTACTTTCTTTGCGCTTCGCTGACCGCTTCGGGATAGAAACGGGAAGGCAACCAAGGCGCAGAGGACGTGTAGAAATACCAACGCACTGCGTCCGCACCCTGCTTATCCAAAACCGTCCAAGGGTCGACGACGTTGCCCTTATGCTTGGACATTTTGATACCGTTTTTGTCATTGACGTGACCGAGCACGATACAGTTTTTAAACGGCGCTTTGTCGAACAGCAAGGTGGAAATTACGAGCAGGGTATAGAACCAGCCGCGCGTTTGATCCACTGCCTCGGAAATGAAATCCGCAGGGAAGGTCTGTTCAAACAAATCCTTGTTTTCAAACGGGTAATGGTATTGTGCGAAAGGCATCGAACCGGAGTCGAACCAACAGTCGATAACTTCGGGCGTACGGCGCATTTTGCCGCCGCACTTACCGCACTTGCACGTCAAATCGTCCAAATAGGGTCTGTGAAGTTCAATATCCTTGGGAGCGCCGCATTTTTCCACCAGTTCCGCACGCGAACCGATTACGTCGATTTCGCCGCAATCGTCGCAGACCCATACGGGCAAAGGCGTGCCCCAGTATCTGTCGCGCGATAAGCCCCAGTCGATGACGTTTTCAAGGAAGTTGCCCATACGCCCTTCCTTGATCGTATCGGGCATCCAGTTCACCGAACGGTTGGTTTCGATCAAACGGTCCTTGATCGCCGTAACCTTGATAAACCAGCTCGATCTTGCATAGTAGATAAGCGGAGTGTCACAACGCCAGCAGAAGGGATAGTTGTGCATGAACTCCATCGTCTTCAAAAGCAAACCGCGAGCTTTGAGGTCTTTCACAACAAGCGGATCGGCCGCTTGCGCGCCAACGCCTGTAAAGTCGCCGCAACCTGCGGGGAATTTTCCCTCCTCCGTGATCAACTGTACAACGGGCAAGCCGTAGCGTTTGCCGACCTTGTAGTCGTCTTCACCGAACGCGGGCGCGATGTGTACGACGCCCGTACCGTCCGACAGCGTTACGTAACCGTCGCAGGTCACGTAGTGGGATTTTTCGCGATAGTTGAATTTTTCCTTACCGAAAGGATACAACGCCTCGTATTCGGTATACTCGAAATCGGTACCTTTCTTCGTGGAAAGTACGGTATATCCTTCTTCGCCGAGTACGTTCTTCAAAAGCCCTGCCGCGAGAATATATTTCTCGCCGCTTTCTTCCATTTGTACCGTGACGTAGTCGAAATCGGGATTCATACAAAGCGCAACGTTGGAAGGCAACGTCCAAGGCGTCGTCGTCCAAGCCAAAATGTAGGTGTTTTCCGCATTCTTCACCTTAAACTTCACGAACGCCGTCAGCTGTTTGACGTCCTTGTAGCCCTGCGCCACTTCGTGCGAGGAAAGCGCCGTTCCGCAACGGGGGCAGTAAGGCACGATTTTGTGTCCCTTATACAGCAACCCCTTTTTGTGGATTTCCTTGAGCGCCCACCATTCCGATTCGATATAATCGTCGTGATAGGTAACGTAAGGATTGTCCATGTCGCACCAGTAACCCACGCGGTCGGACATTTTTTTCCATTCGTTGGAGTATTGCCAAACGGATTCTTTACACTTCATAATGAAGGGTTCGATACCGTAATTTTCAATTTCCGTTTTGTTTTCCATGCCGAGTTTTTTCTCGACTTCCAGTTCCACGGGAAGGCCGTGCGTATCCCAGCCCGCTTTTCTCAAAACGTGCTTGCCTTTCATCGTTTGGTAACGGGGTACGATGTCCTTCATAACGCGGGTCAAAATATGCCCGATATGCGGTTTCCCGTTCGCCGTGGGAGGACCGTCGTAGAAGGAAAATTCTTCATTCCCTTCCGTTGCCTGCATACTCTTTTCAAATACCTTCTTTTCGTTCCAGTATTCGACCACTTCCTTTTCCCTTTCCACAAAGTTCAAAGAAGTGTCGACTTTCTTGTACATAGACATATATTTTTCTCCTCGTAAGAGTTTTCTTTATCAAAAAAATACAGCCGTAGCGTCTTGGAAAAAACACTACGGCTTTCTTAACCACCAAAACAAACCATCATTTGTTGCATTTGATAACGGAATGCAAACCCGTACCCGATTACTCTCCCTATATATATAATAATGTAAGGAATTTGGTCGGATCGGCTGGCGAGGTGATATCTTTTACGGGCTTTCCCTTCCTCGCACCAAACGGAAGTTCTCTTTGCAAAGCTTGCGTAAAAGCGTTGTCCTCGATAAACGCCTTTTTCATTCAATTATATGTATTATAGCTTATTTTTTTACGTTTGTAAAGTAATTTTCAGCCGTTAACCGAAAATCCCTTTTCGCTTTT
>JAFUIT010000085.1 GCA_017468345.1 Clostridia bacterium | reverse complement strand
GCCGGGGTTGATACGGAGTAATATTTTTTGAATTATCCCGCGCTTTGCCGCTTCCGCGTCGATTTTATCGATTTCGGAATAGGCGTCCGCGACGATACAGCCAATCCCGCAATCCAAGGCCTCTCCGATTTCATAATCCAGCTTATTGTTTCCGTGCATATATATCTTTTCTGCCGGAAAACCAGCTTGCAAAGCCGTATACAGCTCTCCTCCCGAAACTACGTCGATACCTATATTTTCTTGGTCTGCGATACGGTAAATCGCCTTGCACGAAAAGCTTTTGGACGCGTATAAAACCAACCCGTTTCCCGCATAATTTTTTTCAAGCGTATCACGGTAAGCACTCATCATACGACGAATATACGCTTCATCGAATACGTAAAGCGGCGTACCGAACTGTTCGACAAGCGCAACCGCATCCGCACCGCCGATTTCCAAATGTCCCTTTTCGTTTATTCTCAAAGTATCTCTCGTGTTCATTTGTAAACATCCTCCAAGACGTCTATCGTTTCTATTTTAACAAATTTAAGGGAAAAATGCAACGGCTGAAAGCCGTTTTACATGAAAAAATCCGCCTTAATGAATATTTTTTCATAAAAACGGATTTTTCTTTTTATTTTCTTCTATTTTTAGCCGTTCCATTCCTCGGCAATTTCATGCAACCGATCAAAGAAATTCGCTCTTTCCACGCCTTCGGATGCGATTGCTTTTAAACGGTCAACTTCTATCCCGTTATTGTAAATAACGATTTCCCCGACCGCCTCGCCTTTTTCAATAGGCGCTTTCAATTTATCAATCGTAATTTCCACCTTAGTATTGCTCGTTTCTCCGCGCTTTACAAGGGTATAAGAAGAACGCTCGGGATATATGCTAAGACATTTGGTCTTTCCCCCGCTTACCGTAGCCGTTTCCTCTAACGCAACGTTCGCCTCCACAATAGGCAACGCCGAATAATTCGCAAATGCATAATCGAACATTGTCCGCACGTCGTTGAAACGAGTTTTACTGTTTTCTTCACCGATCACAACGGAAATTACACGCATATTATTTCGTTTTGCCGTTGCCGCAAGACAAAATCCCGCCTCGTTGGTAAAGCCGGTTTTCCCGCCGTCGCAACCGTCGTAAAAACGTACCAACTTATTCGTGTTCGTGATTTCGGTATATCTGCCTTCAGGGTGGTTAAACTTGTCCATCCAAACCTTGCCAAACTCATAATATTCTTGATGATAAAGCAGATTTTTCAACATAATTGCTACGTCTTTTGCGCAAGAATATTGCGGCTCTTTGGGTAAACCCGTACAATTTGCAAAAAGCGTATTTTCCGCACCGATTTCCTTCGCTTTTTCATTCATTCTATCGACAAAAAGGCTTTCATTGCCGCAAATTCGCTCGGCTAAAGCCACACAACTGTCGTTTGCGGAGCACACTACGATACTCTTAATCAATTGTTTCACCGCATATTTCGCATTCGCCTCTAAAAACACCTGCGAGCCGCCCATCGACGCCGCGCGTTCGCTGACGCAAATTTCTTCTTCCATATCCAAAATGCCCGCATCCACCGCGTCAAACGCCAATAATAACGTCATAATTTTGCACATACTGGCAATCGGCAAACGTTTTGTTTCGTTGTGCGAATACATCACAGTTTGCGTTGCGAAATCCATCAAATATGCTGATTTCGCCTGCGTTTTCAAGCAATTTTCCTCTTGTATATTTGCCGTACAAACCGCAGTTTCCATACATTCCTGCTTTTCAAGCGGAGCAATATTTCCCGTTAAATGAACGCTTAATCCGCCTAATATCGCCGTAGTGCACAACCATTTTTTTATTCCTTTCATATTCACCTCTCCGTAACAGCCATAGTTTACTATGTCATACATAATAATTATGTGTGGCATAGTTCCTATTTATTCGCAAAGCATTTGTTCGATGTCGATTCCATATCCACGCGTGGGATCATTTAAAAATACGTGCGTAACAGCCCCGACAAGCTTTCCTTCCTGCATAATCGGGCTACCGCTCATCCCCTGTACGATACCGCCCGTTTCCGCAATCAATTCATCATCCGTGATTTTGATCACGTAATTTTTGTTTTCTCTATTGTTTTTGTCCACTTTTACTATCTCAATTTCATAACGTTTTGGGCTTACGCCGCTTACAGTTGAATAAATATAAGCATTTCCCGGGCGCGCTCCGGCCGAACTTGCCACAGCCTCCGTCAAATCATCTACGGTAAACTCACTGCAAATTTGCCCGAATATCCCGCAATCGCAAAGCTTTTCCGCACTCCCGAAGTGCTTATCGTTCAAAAATAAACCTCGAAGTTCGCCCGCTTTCCCTCTTACGCCTTTACAAACGCCAACAATACTACATTCGTACACCGAGCCGTCGGAAATTTGCATTTCTTGATTATTTTCCCCAACGACCGAATGCCCAAGCGCGCCAAATCTACCCGAATTTTTATCGATATACGTGACCGTACCAATCCCCGAAACACTTTCTCGCACCAAAACGCCGATTTTATAGCGATTGGTTTGCTTTTCTTTGACTGCATTGACCGTAAGTTGCAGATTTTCCGCCCCTCTCAATACATCCAAAGTCAAAGCTTTTCCCTTACTTTTATCTACGATTTCGTTTAAATCGCCAATGGTTTCCACTCGAATACCGCCCGCTTTGCGAATAATATCGCCGGCTTTAAGCCCTGCGCGCGACGCAGGCGAACACGCGCCGCTTTCCGTCACAACTTCGCTTAATCCGATTACCTGCGCGCCGCCTGTTTTTAAAGTAAATCCTGCAGACATACCCCCGACGTATACAGTTTGTTCCGCGGCTTTTGCCGTTACAAACGGGCTACCGCTATATATAAAGGCGCATGACAATGCCGCGCCCATAAAAAAAAGACTCAACTTCCGCATATTTTCCTCCGTACTGAAAATAATTTGCGTAAATTGAGTGCAGTTTATTCTAATTTTTTTGCTGATTATATCATCAATTTATGGTATGTTTGTATTCTTTTGCCTGTTTTATAAGCTCGTTTGCATGGTTTAATGCAAATTCATCGCCTTCAACGCCGCCGAGCAAGCGCACAATTTCCATTCTTCTGCCGTCTTCATCCAAACGGTGTACTTTGGTCAACGTTTTCCCTGCCGTTTCCTCCTTTTCGATGAGGAATTCTTCATCGCTCATGACCGCAATTTGCGCCAAATGCGAAACGGCAATGATTTGCGTACTTTTTGCAATTCTCGCCAACTTTTCCCCGACAACTTTTGCGGTTTTACCGCTGATCCCCGCGTCGATTTCGTCGAAAATATAGGTGGAAATTTCGTTTACTGCGGAAAGTTGCGTTTTTACGGCAAGCATAAAACGACTCATTTCGCCGCCGCTGATGATTTTCCCAAGCGTTTTCATCGGTTCGCCTGCATTTGCCGAAAACATAAAACAAACGTCGTCTAAACCGTTTGCGTTCGCCTTTTCAACGTCTGCTTCCGAATAAGGTGCAAATTCTATGGCGAATTGCGCGCTTGCGATATTCAAAGTTTTTAATTCTTCCGTAACGCGTTTGCAGAAAGCCGCGCCTTCTTTTTTACGCAGTTCGCTGATTTTTAAACATACGGAATAAATTTTTTTATTCGTTTTTTCGATTTCAGCCGTCAAAGCCGCATATTGACCTTCACAATCGGACAACAAATCGTATTCCGCGCGTATCTTTTCCAAATACCCGTTTATTTCTTCATAGTTCGCGCCGTATTTGCGTTTTAAAGCACGGATAATATCCAAACGAGCTTCCGTTTCCTGCGCCTCATTCTCGTCAAAATCCAGCTTATCCGCCATATCGGATAACGTTTCCGAAACGTCTTCCGCATCACTGGCAACGCTTTCAATGCGATCGCATAAAGAGGCATATTCTTCGTCAATACGCGAAATACCAAGCATTGCGCGCGCCGCATAACGTAAACCGTCCGTAACGCCGTTTTCCCCTGAAATTGCCTGCATTGTTTCGCGCAAAGCGGCAATAATTTTTTCCAAATTGACAATTTTATTTCGTTTGGCAATCAATTCATCTTCTTCGCCCTCTTTTAAATCGGCGCTTTCAATTTCTTCGATTTGAAAGGAAAGAATATCCAAACGACGTCCACGTTCTTTTTCATCGCCCCCAAGCAACGAAATTTGTTCGCGCAGTTGTTTTTTATGCTTTAAGTACGTGGAAAGCTCCTCTTTTAAAGGAACTAACACACCTCCGACAACTTCGTCTAAGGTTTTTAATTGATTGCTTTCTTTTAACAAAAAGAAATGCTCGCTTTGTCCGTGTACGTCCACCAAAGAATCGGTAACGCTACGCAACATAGTCGCCGTTACGGTATTTCCATTGATTTTGATGACGTTTTTACCTGCATCGGTGAATTTACGCGAAATAATGATTTCCCCGTCCGTGTCCACGTCCATTTCACGTAAAATTTGCACGGATTTGGAATTTTCGGGTACGATAAACTCTGCTTTAACCATGCATTCGCTTTCGCCGTAGCGGATCATGGAACGGTCGGCTTTTGCGCCCAACACAAAATTGACGGAATCGAGAATTACCGATTTCCCCGCGCCCGTTTCCCCCGAAAGCACGTTTAAACCTTCTCCGAACTCAATATCCGCCCGTTCGATCAAAGCTACGTTTTTAATGCTAAGTCTTGCTAACATACCTTTCCCGTTAATATCAACCCATGAACGCCGTAATTTTTTCTACGACTGCCATTGCCGCTTCCGTATCCTTACAAACAACCAAAAGCGTATCGTCGCCCGCAACCGAACCGATTACTTCGTCATAATTCAACTTATCGACCACTGCCCCGGCGTTTGCGCCGTTACCGGTCAAAGTTTTTACAACCACCAAATTTTGCGCCGCATTGACTGCGATCACGCAATCGCGAAATAAATTCTTCATTTTAGGCGAAACTTCACCTTCGCCTTCGTTTATGTAGGCATATCTGTATTTCTTCTCAATGCCCGCCACCTTAAAAAGATGTAAATCGCGGATGTCCCTTGAAATAGTCGCTTGTGTAACTACGTAATTCATTGCGTTTAATTCGGCGCAAAGTTCTTCCTGCGTTTCAATTTCTTTATGCGAAATAATTTCTAAAATTTTCGCATGACGCGCTGATCTCAACATATTTTTCTCCTTATCACATTATCCTAACTTATTTCTGACACGTGCAAAAAAGTCCGAGCCGTCTTTTACCGGGAAATCCGCTGTAAACGGAGCTTTTTTAATGTGCACCTCCCCATTTTCAGGTAATGCCGCCACCACTTTTCCGTCCGATAAAATAATGGATTTTCCTTTTTGGATGCGAATTGTAAACTCATCCGTGTCCGCGAAAACAATCGGACGGGAACGCATGGAAAACGCGCAAATCGGCGTCAGCATAAACACGGGTACTTCAGGAGTTAAAATCGCGCCGCCTGCCGACAACGAATATGCCGTAGAACCCGTTGGCGTACAAATCAATAATCCGTCGCCCGCAATCACGTCCTTGCCTTCCTTTGCATTGACTTCCAACGTCAAAATTTGCGTCGCCGACGCGGAAATTAAGCTGTTATCACGCTGAATGGCGATTTCATTTAACGCGTAGAATACTTTTTCTCCGATGGTAATTTGCAACAAACTGCGCTTTACGATTTGGCAAAGCCCTTTTTCCAACGCCGAGATCAATTCCTTTACCCGTTCGCGTTCATCTTTCTCATATTCGGTTAAAAATCCGAGATTTCCGTAATTGATGCCAATGATTTTGATACCTTTTTGCGCGGCAGGCACAGCGGCGTGTAATATCGCCCCGTCGCCGCCAAGCACAACGACAACGTCTACGCCGGCAATCTCTTTATGCGAAGAAAAACGTACGGTTTCATGGCCTAACTCTTTCAAAAAAGAAAGAATTTCCGCCATCGTTTCCTCTGTTCCGATTTTTGTAATTTTGCCAAGTACCCCTATTTTCATAGTTTTCTCCTAACAAAGTCCTACGTTTACGACAATTCTCCCATAGAATTACGTCTGACAAAGTTTTTCACTTCTTCCGTGATTTGTTTGTTCGATTTTGCCCCGTTATAATCGGGTTTGCAATATAATACGTACTCGATGTTTTTTCCTTTACGTACGGGGGCATTCACAATTCCGTGTGGATATAAACCGTTTTCCGCAAGGTATCCCAACACTTTTTCCACGATCGACGGGTGTGCGGAAGGCGCTACGATGCCGCTTTTCCCGATATGTTTATTTTCACACTCGAATTGCGGTTTAATTAAAACAAATGCGCTTCCGTTTTGCCCTAAAATCTCCTTAATAACGGGAAAAATTAAGCGTAAAGAAATAAAACTGACGTCGGTTACCACTCCGTCAAGCGTATCCGCAAAGTCCTCTTTTTTCAAATACCGAGCGTTTGTGTTCTCCATTTGCACGATTTTTTCGTTATCTAACAAACTTTCATGCAACAAACTTTCGCCAACGTCAACGGTATAGACTTTACGCGCTCCGTTTTGCAATAAACAATCGGTAAAACCGCCCGTACTTGCCCCGATATCCGCAAAAATTTTATCTTTACAGTCAAATTGAAAGGCCCTAAGCGCTCGATCCAGCTTATATCCGCCGTTGGAAACAAACATTTCCTCCGCTTCTACAAAGACGATCGCATCCGTTTCTTTGATTTCCGTCTTGGGCTTGATCGGCTTTCCGTTTACCAACACCAAACCGCGTTCTATCGCATCCGCGGCTTTTGTACGGGAACCGTAACGTTCCGAAAAATACTTATCAGCTCTCATACAAGGACGCTCTGGATATATTCTTCAATTTCTTTGCAATTCACGCCAAATTCTTGCTGTAACTCCGCAATCGAGCCTTGCGGTATAAATTCGTCACGGTATGCGAAATTCTTGACTTTACAATCTTTGTCACGCGCATTCAACCACGTACAAACCATCGATCCAAAGCCGCCCAACAGCATATTGTCTTCCAAAGTAACGACGTGTTTGCTTTGCAATCCTTTCAATAACTCCTCATCCAAAGGCTTTATAAAGCGTGCGTTCACAACGTCAAAATCAAGCCCTTGCGCCTGCAAATTCTGCAGTATTTTCATAGCAATAATCAAACAGCGTTCGCCTGCCGCTAAAACAGTTACTTTTGCGTTTTTATCGGCAGATTGATGTAAATATTCCCATTTACCGAGTGAAATTTCCTTTCCATCTCCCGCAAAAAGCACTTTTCCCGCGCGAGGATAACGAATTGCCAAAGGATGAGGATACGTTGCGCTGAATTGCAAAAGTTTTGTCAATTCTTCCGTATCTTTCGGCGTCGCGATAGTCAAATTCGGGATCAAAGACAAATAGGAAAGGTCGAAAACGCCCTGATGCGTTTCCCCGTCCGCCCCGGAAATTCCCGCTCTGTCAATGCAAAACGTTACGGGCATATCCTGCGCGCATACGTCGTGGATGATTTCGTCAAAAGCGCGTTGTAAAAAGGTGGAATATATCGCATAGTACGGTTTTAAACCGCCTGCCGCCATCGACACACAAAGCACGGAGGCATTTTCTTCGCAAATTCCCACGTCAAACGCCCGTTCGGGATAATTTTTAAAGAAATCGCTTAAACCAAGCGCCTCTTTCATCGCGGCGGATACAACCGTGATTTTTTCATCTTTTTCGGCTAAATTGCACAAGGTTTCGCCTAAAACTTCGGAATATTCCTTTTGTTTAGCCGATCCTACAGGCGGTACGCCGTGCGTATCCGTCGGATGTTCTTCGCTGAATTCGTAGCCTTTCCCCTTTTTCGTCACAATATGCAACAAAACCGAGTTCCCATCCAACTTTTCTTTCGCCTCCGCCATAGCATCCAGCATTTCGTCCAAATCGTTACCGTTTTTGACGCCGATATACGTCAAGCCAAAGCTTTCTAACAGCTTGATATTCTCCGATCTGCCGTTTTCCTTGATTTGGGATATTATGTCATACATACCACCTACCGTCGGAGATATGGACATACCGTTATCGTTTAAAACGATCAATATCTTGGTGTTGAGTATTTTTAAACTGCTTAAAGCCTCGTAAATCAAGCCGTTGTTAAACGAACCGTCGCCTATGTAAGCAATTACGTAACGTTCCTCGTTTAATAAATCGCGTGCCTTCGCAAGACCGATTGCCGCGGATACGGACGTACCTGCATGCCCCGTATCATAAGCGTCGTAAACGCTTTCCGTACGCTTGGGAAAGCCCGAAATTCCGCCCGATTGACGCAAGGTTGAAAAACGCTCCAAGCGTCCGCTGAGCAGTTTATAAGGATAGCATTGATGCCCTACGTCGAAAATGACTTTATCGTTGGGAAAATCAAAAACGTAAAACATGGCGACGGTGGATTCTACCGCACCCAAATTAGACGCCAAATGCCCGCCGCATTTGGTTACCGTATCGAAAATAATCGCCCTGATCTCGTCGCAAAGTACGTTCAATTCGCTTTTCGTACAGTCTTTAATTTGTTCAGGCGTCAATTTTTCCAACATACCTGATTTCCCATCCTTATCATCAATTTCTACGGTTCAATACGTAATCAACCAAGCTGTGTAAAAAGGAAGTATCGCCGTCGATGCTCTCCAAAACGGCATGGCAGTCTTTCGCGCACATATCCGCGCGAACCTTCGCCCCTTCCAATCCGTATATTCTTACGCACGTAAGCTTATTTTTCCCCTCATCTTTACCGACATTTTTACCCAAATCGTTAAAATCGCCCGTAACGTCAAGAATATCGTCCGTCATTTGAAACAACAAACCCAAAAGCTTTCCGAAGCGTTCAAATTCGACGTAACTTTTATTTTCCTTCAAGATACTCGCCATAGAAACGGGCGCTAAAAGCAATTTACCCGTTTTATGCTCGTAAATATACAGCAAATCTTCCTCGGAAACTTCTTGTTCGCATTGAGAAAAGTATAAATCCGCCGATTGTCCGACGATCATACCGTTTATGCCTGCGCATTCGTTCAGGAATTTCGCTGCAACCGCATACTTTTCCCCTTTTAAACTTTCCTCCAAACAAATCGCATACGCTTCGTTTAACAAGCCGTCCCCTGCCAAAATCGCATTCGCTTCGCCGAATGCTTTGTGACTGGTCGGCTTACCGCGGCGAAAATCGTCATTGTCCATCGCGGGCAAATCGTCGTGTATGAGCGAATAGGTATGGATCATTTCCAAAGCAAGCGCGAACGGTAAAATTTCCTCCGCGTCTACCCCCAAAACCTCCGCGCTCGCCAACGCAAGTACGGGACGGATACGTTTTCCGCCGTTTAAAAGACTGTATCGCATACTCTCGCCCAAAACTTCCGGCCGAGTTTGCAATTTGTTCATATAATTCAAAGCATATTTTTCAAATTTAACGAGATATTCCTCGTAGCGAAGATGATAGTCGTTCAATCTCATCCACTCCTTACTTGCTCTTAAATCTTATGTACGTATTATACATCAACATCGTGATCGTCATCGGTCCGACTCCGCCGGGAACGGGCGTGATATATGAGGTTTTATCCTTTACGTTTTCAAAATCCACGTCGCCGCAAAGTTTTCCGTTTTCATCACGGTTCATGCCGACGTCAATCACTACCGCGCCTTCTTTGACCATATCCGCGGTCACGAATTTCGCTTTTCCGACGGCGGAAACCAAGATATCCGCACTCGCGCAAACCGACGCCAAATCGGGCGTTTTACTGTGACATACGGTCACCGTGGCGTTTGCATTTAAAAGGAGCATCGCCATGGGCTTTCCCACCGTTTCGCTTCTGCCGATCACTACGGCGCGTTTCCCCGTAGGGTCGATTCCTTCCCTTTCCAGCATTTTCATAACGCCAAGCGGCGTGCAGGCAACCACTTCTTCCTTGTGTTGCATCAAAAGCCCTAAATTCTCCGCGGAAAAACCGTCCACGTCCTTCTCGAACGGAATGTGTTTCGAAGCCGCTTCCGAGTCCAGATGTTTCGGCAAAGGCAGTTGCAATAAAATGCCGTCCACGTCACGATCTTTGCCGAGCTTGTCCAACAAAGTTTCCAACTCCTCTTGCGAAGTGGTTTCAGGCAAGGCGTACGCGTACGAACGAATCCCCAAATCACCGCACGCCTTGATTTTATTGCGAACGTAAATTTGCGATGCGGGATCTTCCCCGACGATAATGACCGCCAAGCCGGGCTTTTCTTCCGACTGTTCGATTTTTTTCTTTAAATCCGCGCGCAACTCCGCCGCGATTGCTTTTCCGTCAATAATTTTCATAACAGTCCTATCGTTTTATTTGTTGATGACGCCGGCCAAAACACCGTTGACAAAATCGGCGCTTGTATCGGTTGAATATTTCTTTGCAAGCCCTGCCGCCTCCGAAACGGATACTACGGGCGGAATATCGTCGAAATATTTAATCTCCGCCATAGCGATCAACAAAATACTTTTATCCGTAGGGTTGATACGGTCCGCGCGATAATGGTGACAAGCGTCTTCAATACCGCTGATCAACTCGTCATAATGCTCCTCGACCGTTGCCACCAAATCAGCGGCAAACAGCAGATCGTCCTCCTCCAAAGCAAATTGCTTATAAATTTTCTTCTTTAAAGCGTCGATATAATCGGTATTAAACTGGCGCGCAAAAATAATATTCAAAGCCGCCTCTCTCGCTGCATTTCTCATAATCTTTTCCTTTGATCGTTCTAATTTTCAGTGTTTATAACATGACGAAAGCCCTTCACTACGGAAGGGTTTTGTCGTAATCATAATTATTGTTCTTCTTCGTGTTCGTCGGTTTCTTCGTGCTCCTCCGCTTCCTTTTCAGCGGGCGCAGCATCGCGAAATACGACGTCTAAAATATGCACGTCAACTTCCGCCACCTTGAAATGTGTCATATTTTCAACGCTTTGCTTGACAGACTGTTGAATACGGTATGCCAATTCGGGGACGTTATATCCGTACTTGACGACAACGGATACGTCTACGTACACTCCTTCCTTTTCGATATAGAGAGAAATCCCGCTTTTCTTGTTTTGATCGGTAGGCAGAGTTCCCTCTACCTCCGCAACGGCAAGCGCAACGATATTACGCAAAATGCCTACGTTATAAACGACCTTTCCCTTTTCTTTTTCATTTGAAGTTAATTTAATGTTCGACATTCAAAAAGCTCTCCTTATAATATGTCTACTCTATTATAACATATCTTTTTGAATATTTCTACTGTTTTGAAGATATTTTCTTTTCTTTTTTTAGCTTTCCGCGTAAACCGGCATGATAATTACGTTTCCGGCAACGATCCCCGTTTCGTTTTTCATCATGCTGTAAATCGAAAGCGCCGTATCATAATTGAGTTCAGCAGAATTGATGAATACGTTTACGTTATCCGAATCGGAAGAAACGGAAACTACCGCATCCGAAAAACCAAGGGATTTGACCATGTTTTCAAGTACAAGTTCCTTTTCCATCGCCGCTACGATTTCCATCTTCATTTCCGTTGCTTCTTCGTACTTTTCATCCCCCGCTTCGTAAAGCGCGATCACGCTGTCAAGCTGTACGATTTCTTCATTTCTAGTCGTCGTTCTTTCCGAACGATAGGTCGTGAAATAGTTTGCCGTCGTTACTCCCTCATCCGCCGAAGTTACCGTGCCGGAATTCGCAAATGCGAAATTAAACACCGCTGTTGCCGCAAGCAACAACACCAACGAGGACATCAAAATAATCTTCTTCTTGTTTGACATAATTTTATCTCCTTACTCTTTTTTTAAATAAATTTTTACTGCTTTTTCTTCCGCCCCGAGTGCGGACGCAACCGCCTCGCGAACGTTCATTACCACGCGCAAATTATTTGCGCCTTCACATACCACAACAACGCTTTTTACCGTGTTTTCCGCCTCGTAGACGATGACGTCCGCCTCACCGACTCCGTCTATTTCCTGCAAAAGACGTATCACCTTTGCCTCCGTGTCGGTCGCCGCTACGCTTACCGCTTCATCCGTGGCGTCAGTATGAAATATTTGCCATGCCGCAAAAATCAGTACGAGCGCCAAAAAGGAAACGATCAATACATTTTTCACCCGACCGTCCAACCTCGTCCACCACTTTGCCGCCTCTTTCCTTTCGATCTCTTTCTTACTCAATCAACACCTCGCTGCAATAGTTTTTCGTCAAGTATTCCCACATATTCCTCAAAACCTCCTCATCCTGCCGATCCATTGTTTTGACGCGAATCTCCGTAATCCGTATCGCGTCCGATACATATTTTTCGTCTACCACTTCCGTTTGGCGCTCCCACAGTAAGTCAATCTCCGTTTCCAACTGATATTTCTCTAAAATCTCCTGCGCGATCGCCTTTTCCGTTTCCTCCACTCTCATTTCACTGTAGTAATTTATGAACGTTTCCGCCCCTTCTATGACTGTATCGGTAAAAATACTTTCCGATTTTTCGTTTTTTCCAAATGAAAGCGATCCCGAACGAAAAAAATTTAAAACAGGCGACACGATCGCCAAAATGCACGCCAAACGCGTCATTGACTTGATGATCCCCGAGGTCTTTCCTTCCGGCAATATCGCCGTTATAAACGTAGCGATCAATATCGTACCGATGATCGACAGTAAATATCCACTCAAAATAATGCCTCCGAAGCACAAACCATCAACATTATGCAAAGAAAATAAAGAAACGCCGTAAACAGCAACCCCGCCGTACAATAATGTAAATTTCCCGCCGTTTCCTCCAAAAAATCTGCAATTCGTCCGTCGCCGAACGGCTGTGCGACCGCCGCGGTCAAACGCAACAATAAATTGACGGAAATCAATAACACCAACGGCTCGAATATAACGGTTAACATCAAAAAAATACTCATCGTGCCCAAAGAGTTTTTGATAAGCACGCTGCCTGCGACGGCAAGATCGAAGCCCCCCGACAAAAAACCGCCCACGATCGGGATCCCGTTTCCGATCGCATATTTTGCCGTTCTACGCACGATCCCGTCATAGTTCGCCGCCGTGATCCCTTGCAGCGTAAAAAAAATGCCGAATGCGGAAATACATACTCCGATAATCCATTTGTTGACACTTTTAAAAAATGCGGTAAACTTGTTCATTTTCAACTCTTTCGTTAAGTTTGCCGCCATAGAAAACACGATCATCGTAATCGTAATCGGAAAAACGACCGAACGGATCACCGTCACGATATTCGTCGCGAAAAAGCCGACGGCAGGACGGCAAACCGCCGCTGACAACGTCCCTCCGCTTGCCGCCATTAAAGTCAGCATCAACGGAAATACAATTTGCATTTGCGTTTGCATCGCCGATATACAAGACATCGAGGAAGAAAAGCACTCGGTCAATACCGCAATCAAAGGAATCAACGCCGCGACGTAAGTGATCAAAAATATCATTTCCGAGGCAGTATAGACGTTTGACCCGCTACGCATAGTCGATATTAGCCCTGAAAGCAACGTAATCGCCGCAATACAAGCAAAAGACGGTAAAATCTCCATCACTTTCGCAAACAAAACCGTTCCGATCTGCTTGCCTATCCCCTCATAATCTACCGAGCCGCTTTTTATGTATTCAAATAATCGTTCCGCAACGGTTTCCGTGGAAAAATTCTCCAACGAGGCAACGTATTTTTCCAATGCGTCTAAATCCAACTGCCCGATTTGCTCTTTAATTACGTCGTTTAACTCCGCCTGTGAGTCCGTTTGCTCCTCCGCCTTTGCCGTATATAAGGAAATGCCCGAGCCTATAAAAGATAAAATGCATAAACTTATAAAAAGAAACCAAATGAAAACTTTGCTTTTAGCAAGCTTTTTCTCCTCGAAAACACACAAATTCCTCATACCAGCTGTAAAAATCCTTTCATGAGCTGCAATAAACTTTCCACTACGGGTAAAGAAAGGACTACGATTGTGATTTTTCCCGCCAAAGTAACCTTGTCCGCTATCGCCACGTTACCGAAATCCGTCAAAATTCCCGCGCCAAATTCCGTCAAATACCCCACGCCGACAATTTTTAATAATGCTTTCAATAAACCGTTTTCCACCCCTGTCAACTGTGAAATCGAAGCAAAAACCGCTACCGTGTCCTGCAACATATCAATGAGAAACATAAATATGACGATGATCCCCGTAACCGTTACGGCAAAAGACAATTCCGGCTTGGAAGCCTTTAAAATTACGGCGGTAACCGAGGTTATAAATCCCACGCCGATGATCTTAAATATCTCTGTCATTTCACGTTCTCCTTTCTAAACTTGAATAATCTATGTCATACATAATAGCTCTACGTAAAATCAAAAACACGTTTGATTTCATCGAATAAATCCCCAACCATTCCGACCACGACTGCCAGTACGATTACAAGCCCTACAATGCTTACCAACGTAGCGATATCATCCCGATCCGACTTTTTCAAAATTTGACAAATGACGGTAATAATGATCCCGATTGCCGCCATTTTAAATAAAATACTGATATCCATGCTTTAAGACCTCAAATAATCAAAATCAAAATGAATAAACCGCATAAAAAACCAAG
>JAFUIT010000084.1 GCA_017468345.1 Clostridia bacterium | reverse complement strand
CGGGTAACGAAACGGGACGAATAACCGCCGCCGCGGAAATAACCGAGGTCGGCATACGGCCAAGTCGTCGCCTGCATACAAGCGTCGACGTCCTTATCCGTCATATCCCACCACTGTTTCATCACCGCTTCGCCGTTTGCGTCTTTTACTTCGCCGCAAGCGTCCACGCAAGCCGCGCCCGAGTTGATGAGGTGGATAAAGCCGTCCGCTTCCTTTGCCTTGCCTTCAATGTCGTAACCGGTAACGCGTTTTACAGCATCGCCCGACCAGTAAGTACGTACGTCCGCGAAAATTTGCGCTCTGCCCGTCAACAGCTTACCGAACAGCATACAAACCGCATTCAGCGTATCGTTTTCCGTTGCGAGAATATACGGTTCTCTTGCGCCGTTCCAGTCGAACGTAGAGTTCAAAATCGATTCGGGGAAGTCACAGTTGGGGTAGAAGTCCGTCCACTGACGCTGACCTTGGAAACCTGCCGCGATCGCATTGTGTCCGACCGCTTCTTCTTCGCAACCTTCAGGCAAATTCTTGTTGCCGTTCATAAGATCTTTGATGATACAAGCCATCTTTGCGGTAAATTCCCAATCCGCGATCTTTTGTTCAACCGTTTTTTGCAATTCTTCGGGGTTTTTGTCGAAGTCCTGACGGCATTTCGTCTTTACCCACTGCAACGCCTTTTGGTATTCCTTTTCATCGTAAATACCTTCCGTCATGCGGCGAATGATTTCCACTTCGTCCACCGATTCCACACGCATACCGAGGTATTCTTCAAACAATTCCACGTTCACGATCGAGCCTGCAATACCCATACAGATCGAACCGATTTGCAAGTAGGACTTTCCGCGCATCGTTGCAACGGCAACCGCCGCGCGCGCAAAGCGCAACAACTTTTCGGAAACGTCCGCAGGGATAGAGGTATCGTCCAAATCCTGCACGTCGTGGCCGTAAATACCAAACGCAGGCAAACCTTTTTGCGCATGACCTGCCAAAACCGCCGCAAGATAAACCGCGCCCGGTCTTTCCGTACCATTAAAGCCCCAAACCGCTTTGATGGTCATGGGGTCCATATCCATCGTTTCACTACCGTAGCACCAGCAGGGTGTTACGGTGATGGTAATGTCCACGCCTTCCTTTTTAAACTTGTCCGCGCAAGCCGCCGCTTCCGCAACACGACCGATCGTCGTGTCCGCAATGACTACCTTTACGGGCTCGCCGTTCGAATAACGTACGTTTTCCGCGATCAATTTCGCCGCGCTCTTTGCCATATTCATCGTCTGCACTTCCAAGGATTCTCTTACCTTCAAAGGTCCCCTTCTGCCGTCGATCGTAGGTCTGATACCGATGACGGGATAGCTCCCGATCAATCTCGATTCTGCCATATTTCTTTTCCTCCAAAATTTTTAGATTATACCATAATTATATACTTGATTTTTCTCTATTACAAGTGATATAATAGGAAAAAAGTATAATTATTTTCACATTTTAGGACATACTATGATCTTTAACGAATTAAAACTGCACGGGCGGGAAGATTTCCCCTTCGAATTATACCGCGTAGACCGTCAACACCCGAAATACCAAATGGCGTTTCACTGGCACACCAACCTCGAAATGATACGGGTTTTGGAGGGTGAGCTGTCTTTGACCCTCGATAACCGCACGCGAGTGTTGCGCGCAGGCGAAATTGCGTTTATCAACAGCGAAACCGTCCACGGCGCAACCCCGAACGACAGCAGTTATCAATGCATCGTATTCAATTTGGCGTTTTTGAAAACGGGTAATTCCCTTTGCGACGGATTTATCGACAATCTTTTGTCCCATTCGGCATATTTGACGGAGTTCCCTCGCGACAGCGCCGTTACAAAAATCGTCAACGACATCTTTGACGAGCTCGCAAACGAGAAGGACGGCGCGCCGTTCAAAGTCATCGGTCTATACCACACTTTGCTTGGTGAAATTCAGGAAAAAGAGCTATTCAACTCGCACCTGCCCCTATCGTCCGTACACGATGAGAAAAAAGTAGTCAAGTTGAAAACGGTGTTGAAATTTATCCGTGAAAACTTCGATAAGGACATCACGCTGGAGGATATGTCCGCCGTCGCAGGGTTTTCGGGGAAGTATTTTTGCAAATTTTTCAAGGATATGACGGGGACGACGCCTGTCAATTATCTTTTGACTTACCGCATCGAACGGGCGGCGCGGAAACTGCTTGGGAGCGACCTTTCCGTCACGCAAATTGCCTACGATTGCGGCTTTAACGATTTAAGCTACTTTATCAAAACGTTTAAAACTTTTAAAAAGGTTTCTCCGAAGGATTACCGAAAGGCGTAAAGAAAAGGCGGCAAAATTGCCGCCTTTTTTCGTTTGTAATTTATACGCTGTCGAAAATTACATCCAATCGAAGAAGTTAAGGTCTGCTTTCGCATACGTCGTCGTCTTCTTAACTTCATACGTCTGACCTGCTACAACTTCATATTGTTTTTCTTCTTCGCCTTCTGCAAACGTAACTTCTGTGCCGTTTACCGTAACTGTTTGATCACTGTCTTTATAAAGATAGATACCGCCTTCAACACTTGCTGTTCTCAATTCTTTATCACTGGACAACATGTTACCAAATACCAACTTATACGCGTCCGTTACGTCTGCGCCGAATACTTCCGTATTTTCATAGGTATAAAGTACAAAACCTTCTTCAGCCGTTGCCTTACCGTACATGGTATCCATCGCAAGGAGATCGGTTACGCTGAGCGTAGCGTCGATCGCCTGCGTGCAAGCCGCGTCTTTATACCATACAACGTCCATACCGTTAGGGGTGTAAACGCTTTCCATAGCACCCTCAACCGTCGTGCCGGAAAGATATTCCGTACCGCAATCCACACCGTTGATGACCGTCTTGATTCCCTTGGAGAAATAGTCACTTGCAGGCATAATCTGCGTAGCGTCGGTAGGAAGGGTCGTCGTTACATCTGCGTATTCGGTATCTGCGAAAGCATAGTTGAAACTAACGTTATATTCATACGTATCTACTTCCGTAATCTTAACCGCGCCTTCCGTATCGCTGGTAACGCTGTTGCCATATTTGTCGTTTTCATCTTCATATACTCTATAATAGATTTCCGTTTCGCTTGCGGTCATCTTCATGGAAACGATTTTACCGTCTTTCACGGTAAGAACGCTCGTTTGCGTAGCCGTTTCCGTACCATACTCATCCGCCCACGACATCGTAATCGTCGTCGTTGCCAAGTAAGCGCCGTCTGCTTCCGTACAAGACGCAACGTAGCTTGCGTCCCCGCTGCACTTGTACCATTCGCTTTCTTCATCATTGGTACCTGCCGCAATCGCTGCTTTCGAATCCGCAATAACCGTTGCCCAAGCCGCATTGTAAGCTTCAATCGTCGTAATTCCCGACAAACCGAGTTCGTCAATGTTAAAATAACCCGCGCTCGACAAAGAGTACTGTCCCAGCGTCGATTGAAGCGCTACTGCAGACACTTCGGAATACATTTCTTGTTCAAAGGGAGTTGCGCCTTCTTCCGTAGAGGTTTGTTTCTGTTTCATGTAAGAATAATTCTTGTCGCCTTCCTTGAAATATTTAACGACTTGTTCGCCCGTTTCGGTAACGCCGTCGTACGTTTCCTTTTCGACGTTCTTCATAAGCATCTTACCCGCCGCTGCGTCCACGGAAATAACGCTCGTGCCCTCGTCTTCTTCCTTTTCTTCGCCTCTCGTCGAAGTTTCGTTGCCAACGTGCTTATTAACCATCGTTATCGTATACGCACCCTGATAAGCCACGGATGCATCTGCCGCTTCAACAACCTTTGCAAGGATCTGTTCCTGCGTCAAAGGCGTATTGCCGCCACCGCCGCCGCCAGTAGACGAATCATCCCCATCCTTACAGCCTGCAAAAGAGCTTACGCCCACGCAGAAACACATACTAAGCGCCAACATCGATACAAGTTTCTTTTTCATAATTGTTCCTCCAACTATTAAAAAATTTTTCCTCTGTCATTATGATACGTAAATTTTCCGAGGTTTGCTCCCTGATAAAACTTTTTGTTTGTCGTAGAACGACAAACAGCCCCCGGGGGCTACGCCTTTTAAACAAGCGTGTCTGATGACATATATTACCTATATTATACAATCGATTTTTTCATTTGTCAATACCTTTTTTATCACAAATTTGTATGACAAATGAAAAAAACCCTCTTAAAAAGAGGGCTTTTGTTAAAATTTTACTCCTTTTAGAAAGGTTTTTCGCCGTACAACGCCTCGACGTTGTCCGAAAAACGGCGCATTTTGTCGTATTGTTTCAACTCGATATCGGCGTCTAATTTCTCCAATTCGCGTTTTTGTTCCTTCGACATTTTGGTGGGGATTTCCACGATAACGCGAATAATCAAATTACCCGTACCGTTTCTCGCCGATTTAATACCCTTACCGCGCAAAGTAAACACCGTACCGCTTTGCGTTCCTTCGGGAACGGTAAACTCGAACGTGTCGTCAATGGTGGGAACTTTGACCGTGCCGCCAAGCACTGCCGTTTTATACGAAATGGGCAAATCCAACCGCAAATCGAAACGGTCGCGAGTGAAAATTTTATGCGGCTCTACACGGAACACTACGATCAAATCGCCGGGCGTGCCGCCGTTTGGCGCGGCTTGGCCGTACCCGCGCTTGCGGATATAACTGTTGGTATCCACGCCTGCGGGAATATCAAAGCTGACCGTCGTTTCCTTGCGTTGCGCGCCCTTACCCTTACAGTCGGGGCATTTTTCCTTAATGATCTTACCCGTGCCGCCGCAATCGGGACAAGGACTTTGACGAATGGTGCGCCCGAACATCGTGTTTTGCACTTGCTGAATGACACCCTTGCCTTGGCATCTGCCGCAAGTATTCAGCGCCGTACCGCCCTTTGCGCCCGTACCGCGACAGGACGAACAAGTTTCGTTGCGCGTGTACGTGATCGATTTTTTACAGCCCTTTGCCGCATCCATAAAGGAGAGCGTCATTTCGCGCTGGATATCCTCGCCGACTGCCGACTGTGCCGTTCTTGCGCCGCCGCCAAAGCCGCCGCCGAAGATACTGCTGAAAATATCGGAAATATCCTCGAAACCGCCCGCGCCGCCAAAGCCGCCGAATCCGCCGCCGCCAAAACCGCCCATGCCGGGGTGTTCCAGCTCGTAATCGTACGCCGCGCGTTTTTGCTGGTCGGACAAAGTTTCATGCGCCTCGTTGACTTCTTTGAACTTCTCCGCCGCCGCCTCGTCGCCTTGGTTTCTGTCGGGATGGTATTTCATCGCCAGTTTTCGATACGCCGATTTGATTTCTTCGGGCGTGGCTTTTTTATCAACGCCGAGTATATCGTAATAATTCTTCTTATCTGCCATGGTTAATTTCCTTTAATAGCGTTTACGGGTTTGACTTCCGCCAAACCCGATATGCGCATGATTACCCCTACCCATGTACGGGTTTAAGGTGGATTATTGATGGAATTCCGTATCGTCGCCTGCGGGCTCGCTGCCTTGTGCGCCGCCTGCCTGCTGGTAAAGCTTTGCAAATACGGGCTGTACGTCCTGCATCAGCTTGTCGTAAGCCGCTTTGATACGGTCATCATCGTCGCTTTCCAATTCCTTCTTCGCCGCGTCGATCGCCGCGTTCAAGGTCGACTTGTCGTTTTCGTCAAGCTTGTCGCCTGCTTCTTTCATCGTCTGTTCTACGGAGAAGATCATGCCGTCAAGCTTGTTCTTGTTTTCCACTTTTTCTTTGCGTTTCTTATCTTCTTCCGCGAACTGTTCCGCTTCCTTGACCGCCTTATCGATTTCTTCTTCGGAAAGGTTGGTGGACGAAGTGATCGTGATATCGGTCGTCTTGCCCGTACCCTTATCCTGCGCCGTTACGTGTACGATACCGTTTGCGTCGATATCAAAGGTAACTTCGATCTGCGGTATACCGCGGGGCGCGGGAGCGATGCCCGTCAACATGAAGTTGCCCAGCGTCTTGTTGTCTTTGCAGAATTCACGTTCACCCTGCAATACATGGATATCCACGCTCGTCTGATTGTCAGCCGCCGTCGAGAAGATTTGGCTCTTTTTCACGGGGATCGTGGTATTTCTGTCGATGATACGCGTGAATACGCCGCCCAACGTTTCGATACCGAGGGACAAAGGCGTTACGTCCAACAAAAGAACGTCTTTTACTTCGCCCGTCAAAACGCCGCCCTGTACAGCCGCGCCGATTGCAACGCATTCGTCGGGGTTGATGCCCTTGAAGGGTTCTTTGCCCGTAACTTCTTTCACTTTTGCCACAACTGCGGGCATACGGGTCGAACCGCCGACAAGGATGACCTTATCGATGTCGCTGTACGAAAGCCCTGCGTCGCGCATAGCCGCTTTCATGGGCGCAACCGTTCTTTCCAACAAATCCGCCGTCATCGCTTCGAACTTCTGCTTGGTAAGCGTTACGTCCAAGTGCTGAGGACCTTCCGCGCTCATGGAAATGAAAGGAAGGTTGACGTTGGTCGAAGTCATACCCGACAATTCGATCTTCGCCTTTTCAGCCGCTTCTTTCAAACGCTGCATCGCCATCTTATCCTTGGAAAGGTCGATCGCGTGCGATTTCTTAAATTCGTCTACGAGGTAGGAAATGATCTTGTTATCCCAGTCGTCGCCGCCGAGTTTCGTATCGCCGTTGGTTGCGAGAACTTCAAATACGCCGTCGGAAATTTCCAAAATGGAAACGTCGAACGTACCGCCGCCAAGGTCGTAGATCATGACTTTGCCGCCCTTGTCCTTGTCCAAACCGTACGCAAGCGCCGCCGCCGTAGGTTCGTTGATGATACGAAGTACGTTCAAGCCTGCAATTTTACCTGCGTCTTTCGTTGCCTGACGCTGACTGTCGGAGAAGTATGCGGGGCACGTGATAACCGCTTCGGTTACTTTTTGCCCAAGATACGCTTCCGCGTCCGCTTTCAGTTTCGCAAGGGTCATTGCGGAAATTTCCTGAGGGGAATAATCTTTATCGTCGATGTGTACCTTGTAATCGGAACCCATGTGACGTTTGATGGAAATGATGGTCTTATCGGGATTTGCGACAGCCTGACGCTTTGCCGCCTGACCGACGACACGCGAACCGTCTTTCTGGAAAGATACAACGGAAGGGGTCGTTCTGGAACCTTCTGCGTTTGCGATTACGACGGGCTCGCCGCCTT
>JAFUIT010000083.1 GCA_017468345.1 Clostridia bacterium | reverse complement strand
CTTGGCAAAAGATTTGTACTTCAACGGTTATGATAAAGCGGCTACCTATTACTTCGGTACAACGGAAAGTCACGAAGAAGCCGTAGACATCTACGTTGAATACATTGAAGGAACTGATAACTTCAACGTATCGTTTACATACGAAGGCGTTAAGAAATATATCGGCGTTAGATTGAGCGATGACAAAGCACACGATAACATCGTGGCTACGGAAGAACCCGTTTCCTCTTTCTTCTGGAATGAAAAACTTCAAACGATTTGTACGCACCTTGACGTAAACAAGAACGGCGAAGCTGCTGATTACTACCTTGGTAACTTCGGTACTAAAGATACCATCAGCTTGTCCATGCTCTCTTATGCTGACGACGAAGGTAGCAACGTTGGCGGCTTGGTAACAATGGTAGATAAGAGTCAATCTAAGCCTGCAGACAGAGTTGCAACTGAAAAGGAAAAAATTTCCATCACCACGTCTTTCCTTGGCGCAGCAACGGAAGAACTTCCCACGGTTGGCAGCACCTATTCGAACGTTGCAATCAGCTGGGCTGTAAAGGGTGAACATGCAAACGTTTCGATCGCGGACAACGTACTTACGGTTACCGAACCTTCTGCGGAAACGACGGCTGTTATCACGGCAACCATTAGCTGTGGCGACGACGCTACCGATACGCGTGACTTTGAACTTACCTTGAAACCCTCGTTAATTCTTCCTGCTGACGGCTCTACGATATCCATCCCCGACGCACTTGCATTGGGCGCAACCTTTGAAAAGGACTTCGTAACGGAACAGAAATACTACGTAAGCGGTACGATCACCGGTTTCTATGGCGATAGAGGCACCGAATTCGGCAACGTATATATTAAAGACGCTGACGGCAACGAAATCCTCGTTTACGGTTTGTACAGTGAAGACGGCGAAACGAGATACGACGCAATGGAAGTAAAACCCGTTGTAGGCGACTTCATCAAAGTTTGGGCTCCCCTTACCTCGTACAACGGCACGGCTCAATTCAAAAACGGCTGGCTTATGGAACACGTTGCAGGTGAAAACACGGGTAACACGGGCAATACGGGTAACACGGGTTCTACGGCAACGTCCGCGACGTTAAGTTTTGCTGATACGGCTAACCGCACTACCTTTACCACTGAACAACAGGTATGGGAAGCAAACGGTATTACCGTTACCAACGATAAAGCAAGTAGCAAATCTAACGTTGCAGATTATTCGAATCCCGCTCGTTTCTATGCAGGTACTAACCTTACAATCGAATACGCAGGCATGAAATCTATTACCATTAAATATAACACCGGCAAACCCATCAGCGGTCTCACCGATACGTTGGATGCGGCAGGCACGACTTATACTTTAGATGAAACGGCTAAAACCGTTGTTATTACGTTTACAACTGCACAAGATAGTTTCACTATTACCGGACTTCTTGGGCAGCTCCGCGTGGAATCGATTAGTGTTGCAAAATAATTATAACCAACTTATTGAACCGTCCCTTTTCGGGGCGGTTCTTTTCATTGACAACTTTTATGCAAAGTGTTATACTGTATATATGAACACATTTACACGAAAACTGAAAACTGCTTGCGTTTCCCTTTTTGCCCTTTTGTTTGGGCTTATGGGGACGGCTTGCGATACGCTTTTTTCAAAGCTGCAAGACAGCGACCCTTCTCTCTCGCAATCCTCCCCTTTAGAGGATAACGGCGATAAAAACAGCGGGGAAACGCCTTCTGGCGAAACTCCGCCCGAAAAGGACGAAGCTTTTATTAAAGCGACGGAGATCATGGATAAAGCTTATGCCTTATCCGTAGGCGAATCGTTGGACGGCGTGTACGTTTTAACAGGCATTGTGACGGAAATCGACAGGGATTACGCCGCAAACCGCGGAATTTGGCTCTATTTTGACGTAAACGAGGAACATTCGCGTGAAATGTACTGCTATAAGCTGAAAGGCGACGGCGCGGAACTTATCGGGAAAGGTTCGACCATCACGGTCAGCGGAAAAATCAAAAACTATAAGGGCATGGTCGAGTTTGACGAAGGTTGCACCCTCGTTTCCTACGTGTTGGCAGACGGCACGCAAGGCGGCACCGATCTACCCGATCTTACGGGCGACCCTTATGCCAATATGACAAAGGCGGAATTTTACGCCGATTACTCCCCCGCAACCAGCAACGAGGACGCCTATTACCGTTCGTATCACGGGTTTATGTCGGGTGAATTGACCGTCCCCGACCAAGCGCCTACGACTTCCTCCTACCGTCCGAAAAACGGCAACGTTTACGTTCGCAACAGCGAAATGGTCTACGAGGACGACGGCGACGCGTACGTAGTCGTCGACGCCTACGGCAACGAGGCGTTTACCGTATACCGTGAGGGTGCATATATCACTTTGGAAGAAGTGGCGGCATACGTGTATGCGTTCGGTACTTATCCTAAGAATTACACCACTTCCAAAAATACCGACCCCAACGACAGCATTTGGGACGAATATCTGCGTTTGAACCACACTGCCTTTTCGGGCGATACCAGCAGATATCCCTACGAGCCCGTTTTGCCCAACATCAGCGGTTGCGGCGGCGATTTGAATTATTACGAAATGGATATCGGCACGACGGGAACCGATTGCGACCCCAGTTATGAGGCGGACATCTACAACGACGGCGACACGATCACCCGCGGCGCGGCACGTATCGTGTACGGGAAAAACGACCTCGACAAAGACGGCGTTTTCGAACGGGGCGAATTGCACGTTTTCTACACTTATAACCATTATAACGACTTCCAAGAATACCTCAATTACGAGGGCGGTTGGGGTGAAATGTTCGGCAATATCACGGGCGGCGGTACGATTTCCGATAAATACGACTGCAATCCCACCGATTACGTCGAAGTGTATATAGACGAATTGCCAGCCTCCGGCACAAGAGCTTTATTCCGTCGTTATTTCCAATAAAATATTTAGCCCGTTTTTCGGGTATAAATCGCAGAAAAAAATCAAAAAGCAGGTATTCCCTCGGGAATTCCTGCTTTCTTTAATTTTTACCCCTTTAAAAGGCTGTTTTTACTTTGTACGGTATTTATTGAACACCGCCATATCGGTACGCGTCGCAAGCAGCGGCGTAATGGAAATATACCCCTCTAATATCGCCACCGTATCGCGATCGACGTCATCGGGACAAACGTCGGGGATCGGCTCCCCTTCCTGCACGTAGATATCCCCTTCTTTTTTGATAAAACGGTCGGAGAAATAGGGCGAACCCTGATAGGTCATGCGGATCGCTTTTACTTCGTTGGGAATATTAACGTTGAACAAAGGGCATTCCGCAAAAAGGTCGTTTTTCACGATATAGTCGTACACTTCGTCCAAATATTTTGCCGCGATCTCCTGACCGTCGGGGAATGCGGAAAACGCGATCGCGGGAATATACGCGCGCGACGCCTCGAAAATCGCCCCGACCGTACCCGAATACACGATATCCGCGCCCAAATTGACGCCGCAGTTGATACCCGACAAAACGAGGTCGAATTTTTTACCCAACCCCAACACGCCGAAACGCACGCAATCGGCAGGCGTCGAGGACAACGAATACGCCTCTACCCCGTCAATGAAAGGGACTTTTTTAATCTCTACGGGCGTGATAAAATCGATCGCGTGACTTTTGCCGCTTTGTTCCACTTTCGGGGCAATAACAGTCACTTCGCCCAATTTTTTCGCCCATTCGGCAAGCAACCGAATGCCTTTGTTTTGAATGCCGTCGTCGTTCGTAATCAGTATCTTCATAACCAACCCTTATTGTTTTCCTTATATTCTCTCAATAACGCGTCCGCCTCTTTCAACAGCGCCTTTGCCTCCGCCTTTGAGTATACCGTCGCGCCGCTTGCGCAAGCGTGTCCGCCGCCGTGGTAACGTTCGGCAAGCTCGCTGACCGTAACGAAACGGGAACGGAGCCGCACGCGGATCTCGCCGTTATCCCCCTCGATGAACGCAATCCAAATCAAACTGCCCTTGATGCTGTCCATATACGAAACGCACGCGCTGGCGTCTTCGTTCGACAGCTTGAATTTCTTTTTCATACCTTTCGTCACGTACATGGATACCACGCCGCTGTCCGAAATCTTCATTTTTCTATGCACGAAGGATTCAAAGCGAAGGGCTTCGACTTCCTCCAAATAGAGGTTTGCATAGATATTTTCCGTGTCGATACCCTGATCGAGGATCAAGCCCGCCAAGCGCATCGTTTCTCCTGAAACTTCGCGGAAGCGGAACCGCCCCGAGTCGGTGACCATACCCGTATAAATATAGGTCGCCGCTTCTTTGCTCATCTTGAGTTCGTCCTTGAATGCATCGTAAAACGCCGCCACCATTTCACAAGTGGAGGAACGGTGCTCCTCTACCCATTCGTATTTTGCGTAACTTTCCACTGGAATATGGTGGTCGATCTTCACCAGTTCCTTACACAGCGAATATTTTTGGTTGGATATCCGCTTTTGCGTGCCCGTATCGAGCACAATCCCCAAAGCGTCCGCATATTCTTCGTCGGGTAAAAGTTCCTCCTCGCCCCCCAAAAAGGCAAGATATTGCGAAAAATCAGCGTTTTGCAAGCAAATTTTCTTGTCGGGATAAGTGTTTTTAAGCAAGGTTGCAAGCCCTTTCGTCGAGCCGATCGCATCCCCGTCCGGACGGAAATGACGGAAGATAAAAATCTTGTCATATTCCTTGATTTTATCCAAAATAATTTTCATATTCTCGTTCATATCACACCTCTTTATTGAATGCGTTTAAATCTTCAAGCAGCGCCATTGCCTCCGCGCGGTCCTTGACCGACGCGCCGCACGCCTTTGCGTGACCGCCGCCGCCGTATTTTACCGCCACGGGCTGTACCGTATGTTTGCTTGAACGGATCTCTACCAAAACTTTATCTTCCGTTTCGGTGAAATTGACCCAAATGTCCACGCCGCGAATATCCGCCATCGTGTTTACCATGCCGCGCGAAACGGTAAACGTGTCCACTCCGTAGGAGGCAAGCTCCTCTTTCGTCGTATAAATATACGCCACGCGGTAAGGAGTAAACTGAATTTTCAAAACAAACTTTGCGCGAAGTTGCAACATGGAAAAATCGTCCGCGTAAAGTTGCGAATAGATTTCGTTAACGTCGAAATCCTGCGCTTTCAGCGCCGATGCAAGGCGGAACGTATTCGCCGAGGTCGAATCGTAACGAAAGCGCCCCGAATCGGTGACCATGCCCGTAAACAACGCTTTTGCCGACGCGGGAGAAAGGCGCAAACCGCTTTCCAAAGCGAATTCCGTCACCAAGCCGCAACAGCTTTCGTACGAAGTATCCACCACTTCGGCGTCCGCAATTTTTTCGCTGTAAATATGATGGTCGAAACGCACGGTTTTTTCCGCTTTTTGATAGCGGTCGTCGCTGATCAGCCACGACGAGCCGCAATCGAGAATAATCGACAGCGCGCCCTCAAAAAAGCCGTCGTCCACTTCATCCATCACCGCCCCGTCCATAAACGCATAGCGTTTGGCGTCGTCGCCCACCGCATATACCTGCTTATCGGGGAAATTTTCACGGAGCAGGCACTTCATACCGATTTGACTGCCCAGCGCGTCCCCATCGGGACTGGAATGTCTATGAATTACAATGCGATCGTATTGTTTTATCAACTGTAAAATTTCTTCAAACATAGTTTATCCTTTATTCGTCAAAATAGCCGCGGTATTTTAAACCGTGATGGGACTGCGGGAATAAAAATTCGTGCAGTTCGATGAAGTAATCGTCCGTCATGCTGGCGATATAATCGACCACCAGTTGGTTGGGCTCGGTCTTTTCGTAATCCGCCGCCTGCGCTCCCCAAAGCTTGCAAATCTGCGCGATATGATGGGTAAATACGGGCGAAGTTCGGCAATCCTTTTTGATATCCTCCAAAAGCTGACCGTATACTTCCTCCATCATCGTTTGCAACGAATCGCGCAACCCCGTATGCGCCGTGGCGCGGTCGTATATCTTTGCATAATTCTCCTTTTTCACCTCACGCAACGCATTGAAATGACAATCGTCCAGCTTGATATACGGCTTTCCGTAACTGTTTTCGATCACGTTGACGATCAAGTTATTGACCATCTCCGCATTCGCCGTACCCAAAGCAGTTTCCGCAAAATCCGCCTCCGTCACGGCTTTCGCCAAAATTGCATCCTGACGGTCCTTACCAAGGTATGCGATAATGTCCGATATCCGCACCACCGCCCCTTCCAAGGTCGAAGGCATGATTTTATCCGCATAGTTCCTATCCAGCGCGCACTTTTCCATGATCTCGTCAAATTCGGCAAAATCTTTCACGGGAACGGGGCGGTATTCGGAAAGTTCCAACTCGCCGTTGTGCGCGGCGATCCCGTTTAACGTTTCCAAGGTTAAATTGTAGGGATGGATTTTATCCAGAACTCGTACCGAATGGATATTGTGCAAAAACCGTCTGCCCGTATGTTGGTTGTACAAGATATCCAGCAACTTTTCGCCCGTGTGCGCAAAAGCAGGATGCCCGATATCATGCCCGAGTGCGATCGCCTCGATGAGCTCAAGGTTCAAATGCAACGCCTTGCCGATCGTACGGGAAATGCGGGATACGAGCTGTACGTGTAGACTTCTGCGGGTCATATCGTCGTTTTTGTACAGCGAATACACCTGCGTTTTATCCGCGTAACGGCTGAAATACGGGCAGTGCATAATCTTGTCTATATCCTGCACAAACGGCGTATGCCAAACGCTTGCTTGACCTTCCTCTGCCGTCCGCCGCATCGCCTTTTTTTCATCAAAGGCAACCTTAAAAAAAGTGTTTTCCGTACTCTCGCGCTCGATTTTTTCATTTAATTGTTCCGAAAGCTTTTCATATTTCGGCATAAAAACCTCGCTTGTTTCGTTTACTCATCAAATATTCCAACCGCCGCCTTCAATAAAGTCGGCAAGCAGGTCGCGCGCAAACGTCGTTTCGTCGTATATCTCTATTTCCGTTAAACGGTTCCATGCATAAAGAGAAGTGAATCTGTCCGTTACAAGGTAATAAGTTTTATCGGGCTGTATGTTTTTCTGAATGGACGCGCCGTAAGTCCCGTATGCGATATAATAATTCTTTTTGCCCGCAAAAAATTTGGACTGCAAGTCCGAACCTTTGATCGAACAAAGTACCAAGGGATTGTCAAAGGGCAATACGCTTATCAAGTCTCCGTAGAATACGTCGCCGCCATATACGTAATAAGGACTTCTTGCCTGCAGAAAACCGCCGCCGAGTACGAT
>JAFUIT010000082.1 GCA_017468345.1 Clostridia bacterium | reverse complement strand
GATTCTACCGTACCCATATCCGACGCATTGATTTTTGCCACCGCGTTCTTTACGCTGTTTTCTTTCGTCTTATGCGTAATAATGATCAAAGGCACGCGCCCGTTCGTTTCGTCGCTGCTTTCCTTTTGCGTAATTTCCACGATGGAGATACCGTTCTTTGCGAAAATGCCGCTGATTTTTGCCAATACGCCCGCCTTATCATCCACCGACAAACGAATATAATATGCACTGGCGAAATCGGAAATAAACTTCACGTTGCTTTCCGCCGTCGCCGTATTTTTATAAGTAGAATATTTAATTTCCGAATGGGTCGCCGCATAGATGACGTCGCTGACAACTGCGCTTGCCGTAGGGAATGCGCCCGCGCCCTTACCATACAGCATAATATCGTCCAAAGCGTCGCCGCGCAGATATACCGCGTTGTATGCGTCGTTTACGCCGGCAAGAGGATGGGAGGAAGGAATAAACGTGGGATGGACGCGCACTTCGATGCCGTTTTCGGAATTTTTACCGATCGCAAGCAATTTTAACGTATAGCCAAACTCCTTACCGATTGCAATATCCTTTGCTTTTACGGACGAAATCCCCTCGCGATGCACTTTGGTATAAGGCACTTTCGTATGGAACGCCATCGAAGAAAGAATGGATAATTTGTACGTCGAATCGAACCCTTCTACGTCGTTCGTGGGGTCAAATTCCGCATACCCGAGCGCCTGCGCTTCCTTTAACGCTTCCGCATAATCCTTTCCGTCTTGCGCCATCTTGGTCAAAATATAGTTGGTCGTACCGTTGACAATACCCATCATTTCAAGAATATGGTTTGCCTGCACGCCGTCAAGCAAGGTGCGAATGATCGGTACGCCGCCGACACAGCTTGCCTCGTAATATAAACCGCAGTTGTTGCGCTTTGCGATACGTTCCAGCTCATGCGAGCACTTACTGATCATTTCCTTGTTCGCGGTAACGACCGATTTTCCTTCTTTCAGCGCCGCCATAACAAATTCTTTCGCGATACCAACGCCGCCGATCGTTTCAATAACGATATCGATTGCAGGATTTGCAACGACCTCCGCAATACTGCCTGCGATACATTCTTCAGGCACGCCGAGTTCTTTCAATCTTTCCTTGTTCTTATCCAAAACGCTTTCAACGACGATGTCTACGTTTTGCGTCTTTAAATAGAATTCCCTATGGTTTACCAGCGTCTTGTACGTACCGCCGCCAACAACGCCCAAACCAAGAATTGCAACGCCTACTCTCTTTTTCATATTCCATAGCCTCCTAACAGCTCTTTTCCTTGTTTCTTTATGGGCAAAACGAGTTTCAACGCGTACCTGCCCCTATCCTTTTACGTATTTAAATCGTATAAATATTTCAACCCTTTCAACGTCAACAGCTTATCCACCACGTCGATGCATTCGATTTCCTTGGATATAATATTGCTGAAACCGCCCGTTGCAATCGTCTTAACACAAGGAGATTTCAGTTCCTTTTTGATGCGTTTGACGATGTATTCGACTAAGCCTGCAAACCCAAAAACGATGCCCGCCTGCATATTGGTGACCGTATTTTTCGCAATCACGCTTGCGGGAGCTTCGATTTCCACGCGGGGAAGTTTTGCCGTACCGTTGACAAGCGAATCCAACGAGCCTTTGATACCGGGAGCAATCACGCCGCCGATAAATTCATTGTTCGCGTTGATGATATTAAAGGTCGTCGCCGTGCCGAAATCCACCACAATCATCGGCGTACCGTCGCCGTAGCCCACGATTGCGGATACACAGTTTACAATTCGGTCCGCGCCCACTTCTCTTGCGTCGTCACAGCGGATATTTAAGCCGCTTTTTAAACCGGGCGCGATATGCAGGGGCGAAATGTGCAAATACAAATCGCACATTTTGTCCACCGTATAATCGAGCGAGGGAACGACGGAAGAAATAATTCCCCCTTTGATCTCCTGTACGCCAACGCCGTTTGCCGAAAGCATACCCGTCAACTGCGCGCCGTATTCGTCCGAAGTCTTTTTTAAATCGGTTGCAACGCGGAAGGAAAATTTCAATTCCTCCCCGTCAAAAATCGCATATTTAATATTCGTATTGCCGACATCGATACAAATAATCATATTTTACCTTCTTTTTTTGAACTGTTTTTCCACCACTTGGTACACCGTATGCAAAGCGGGCGATACCAAAAGATTGATGGCAAATTCGATAAAAAAGTTAAACGTAACCAAACCGACGAGGATAAACGTCAATACGTTTGCCCCCTCCGCCATCAAGGCGATCGTGTTATGCATACAAAGACAGCCGAGCACAAACAACGCGGTATTGACGACGGGTACGACGCCCGAAGCCACGAAAATCGCTACGTAACGGTTTTTCTTTTCCAACCATTGAAACAGCGCCCCTGCCACAAATCCCGCCACCGTCGTCTTCACAAGACAAATCAGGGTTGTGATTAAAGGACTGTTTGTCCAAATAATATAATAGAAACCGCTGGGCGCGATAATGACTTGAATCAAAATCACGATACCGCCGGCAAGCCCTAAAAACGCGCCTGCCCAAGGTCCTAATACGATCGCGCCGAGTACAAGCGGAATCAGGGTGAAGTTGAGCGTCACCGCACCGATCGTAAACGAGCCGCCAAACGCCTGTAACACAATGACGAGCGCCAATAAAATGGCAAGCGTCGTCACGTTTTTCGCAGAGAAAAACTTACTTTTCATAATATGCCTCCATCGAGCCTATAAAAGTGCCCGCAGAAAAATGTATTTATCCGTGGATCTCCTTTTCGCGGTCAAACTGCAACGCATATTTGCCAAGGATATATCTCAAGATATTATCATTATAACGCATTTTTGCAATTTAAGCAACAAAATGAAAGGGAAAAAACGGAGAAAACCAACATTTTCTCCTTAAAAATCCCCCTTTTTTATACACAAAAGGCAAAAAAAAGGAATACTATGTAATAGAAAGATAAAACCGCAGGATATCTACCGCGAAAGCGGTGAACAAAAGTCGAAGTACATACGTCCTGCGGCAAGACACAGGAGGTTTTTTATGAATTGTTGCTCCCAGGGTAACGTAACCCTTTGGATCCTTATTGCTTTGCTTGTTTGCGGCTCGAAAGACGGTTTTTGCTGTTCCGGTATCTTTAACGGATGCGGATTGCCCATTATCGTCGCGCTCCTTTTCTGCCTTTACAGAAACGGCACTTTGTCGGCTCTGCTCACGCCGCCTTGCAGCTGCGGTTGCTGCCGCTGAGTTTCTCCTTTCTCCTTATAATGGCTTTATAAGCAAAACCGAGGTCGTCACGGCCTCGGTTTTGCTTATAAAATTGATTTCAACACGTACATGCCCCCTGCATTATCTTTCCGAAAGGAAATATGACTGCAATGCAATAATGGTTTTCCCATCGCGGATCTCACCGTTTTTCAACATCTCTTTTACGCGCTCAATCGGCAAGTATTCTACGTCTAAAAATTCCCCTTCATCCAAATGTGCGGCAACTTTTTGCCCATCATACGCACGGTAAATGTAAATTTTCTCGTTGGTATATCCGGGCGTGGGGTAATCGATAAACAACAGCTCCAAGCGCCCTGCTTTGACACCCGCCTCCTCCTCTAACTCACGCGCGGCGGCTTTCATCGGGTCTTCCCATATTTCCAACTTACCCGCAGGAATTTCGTATATACTTTCGCCGTAGGCATAACGGTATTGACGGACAAGCAAAACTTTTCCGTCTTCCACGTACAAAACGCACGCCCCGCCCGAATGTTCGATGATTTCCCGTTTGCAAGGTTTCCCATCGGGAAGTTCGGCGTCGTCGCACCGAAGCGTGAGAATTTTCCCTTTATACACGTAATTCTTTTTCACCGTTTTTTCTACGTAATCCATACCGTCGCTCCTCTTTGCCTTTCCTAAAAAGGTGAAATTGCGTGGTCAATCTCCACAACAACCCGCCTTGTTTTTATCATTATAGCACAAAAAAGAAAAATAATAAATATTTTTTCGCAAAATATCTTGATTTTGACAAACTTTTTATGT
>JAFUIT010000081.1 GCA_017468345.1 Clostridia bacterium | reverse complement strand
AATATTTTATATATGCGGTTAAGCGGCGAAATGGACGAGCATAACGCGGCGTCGGCTCGTCGGGATGCGGATCGTTTGGCGGATAGTTACGCCCAAAGCGAACGGGCGGTGATCGATCTTGGCGAAGTATCGTTTATGGACTCGACCGGGATCGGCTTTTTGATAGGCAGATATAAAAAATTTAAACGTTACGGCATACCCGTGTACGTAACGAATCCGTCTTACAGCACGGATAAAATTTTGCAAATGAGCGGCGTATATACGTTGATGCCCCGAATTTAACGGAGGAAAGGAGAAAAAATTATGGAAAATTATATGAAGTTGGAAATTGCGGCGTTGGGTGAAAACGAAAGCTTTGCAAGAAGTGCGGTTGCGGCGTTTGCACTTTGCTTAAACCCGTCCCTTTCCGAGCTTTCGGATATCAAAACGGCGGTCAGCGAGGCGGTGACAAATTGTATCGTGCACGCATATGCAAACCGAAGCGAGAAAGATAAAATTTTGATTGAATGCCGCGCGGAAGAAGGGGCGCAGGGGAGTATTTTACATATCACCGTCACAGACGGCGGATGCGGTATCGAAGACGTGGAAAAAGCGATGCAACCTTTTTATACGACGTTGGAAAACGACGAACGTTCGGGCATGGGTTTTACGATCATGCAAACTTTTATGGACGGATTTTCGTTGGACAGCAGTAGGGAAAAAGGGACGAAAGTATCCATGTTCCGACGGATCAACGCGGCGCCGTCTAATAAAGGCGAAATAAAGGAACGGGTAGATGCTTGACGACGTATCGACAATCGAATATATTCGGCGTGCGAAAGAGGGGGACGTTTCGGCAAAGGAAATTTTGATCGAACACAACGTTTCCCTTGTAAAATGTATCGTAAAACGCTATTTGGGGAAGGGGGTCGATTACGACGATTTGTTCCAAATTGCGTGTATGGGATTTTTGAAAGCGATTGCAGGTTTTGACGAGGGGTTTGGAGTGAAATTTTCCACTTATGCCGTGCCGATGATCGCGGGCGAAATCAAACGTTTTATGCGCGACGACGGTACGGTTAAAGTGTCGAGAACGATGAAACAAACAGCGAAGGATATCAATCTATTTGTGGAAGAATACACGGTGAAAAACGGAAAACAGCCACCCATGTCCGTGATCGCGGAGAAATTCGGGCTGGAAGAAACGGAAGTCGTGTTTGTGATGGGCTCGTCGAAAATGCCGCTTTCTTTGTACGGCGGCGCAGATCATAAAGACGGGAAAGAACGGGAGTTGATTGAAACTTTGACGACGGGCGACGATCAGGAGGAATGGTTGGATAGGATGCTTTTGCGCGGCGCGATCGATGAGTTGTCCGAACGGGATAAACGAGTGATTGTTTTGCGTTATTTTCGGGATATGACGCAAAGCGAAGTGGCACAGCGTATCGGCGTCAGTCAAGTGCAGGTTTCCCGCATTGAAAACCGTATTATAAAAGAATTCCGCGACAAATTAAGCGGTTAGGTTGCGTATATTACGTGCGCGCCGAGGTAAAATTTTTTACCTCGGCGCATTTTTTCCTTTATAAACACTTTGCAAATGAGAAAAAATTTGTTATAATGCTGTTATGGGACAAAACAACGGGCAAAAGAAAAAGGAAATACTGACTTCGCTGATCGGCGACGCAACGCCTGCAAAGGCATCGGGATTGACGTATTCGTTATCGTCGATCCTTTCCGTCGTGCTTGCGTTTTTGTTCATGATCATCATTACCGTGATCGGCGCGGCGAAAGAGGGATATGAAACCACCGATTGGTATCTCTATTTCAACTATTTGCTCTCGCCGTTGGCTTTTGCGTTGGTGGCTTTTCTTGTTTTTCGTTGGACAAAGTCTCCTTTAAAAGAGGAGTTGGTATCGCAAAAATGCGCGGCAAAGTATTTTTTAATCGCGATTTTATTACAATGCGGCTTGTTTTGCCTGTCCCAGCTGAACGGTTTGTTTTTGGACTGGCTGTCGAAATTCGGTTACAAAGATACGCCCATCCGCCTTCCCTCTATGGACGGTTTCGGATTTGTAGGGATATTGATCGTCGTAGCCTTATTACCTGCGGTGTTTGAGGAGATCATTTTCCGCGGTTTATTGCTCAAAGGTATGCGTGCGTTCGGTATCGCGGGGGCAATTTTAATCAACGGCGCGCTGTTTGCGCTTTATCATCAAAACCCCGCGCAGACGCTCTATCAATTTTGTTGCGGCGCGGCGTTTGCGCTGGTCGCGATCCGTTCTGGAAGTATTCTACCGACAGTGCTTTCACATTTTATCAATAACGCGCTCATTTTAACGTTGACGAAATTTGGAGTAGAGAGTTTTCCTTTGCCCGTATTGATCGTCGTGCTTGCAGTGTCTGTTTTGTGCTTGATCTCGTCCATGGTATGGTTGATTTTCTTCGATAGGCAACCAAAAGCGGATGGGGAGAAGAAAGATCGCGCGGAACAAAAACGGTTTTGGCTGTACGCGTCGGTGGGGATTGCTTTTTGTGCTCTCACGTGGCTCGGCGTACTGTTTATGGGGTTGTGATATGCAAAAAATTTATTTTGTAGTCGTAGGAAAAATCAAAGAAAGCTTTTACCGCGAGGCGGTGGCGGAATACGTAAAAAGACTCTCCCGTTTCGCTAAAGTAGAGATCAAAGAACTTGCGGAAGGGGCGAACCCCGAGGGGGAGGCGGATGAAATTTTACGCGCTTGCAAGGGGTATACGATCGTGCTTGCGGTGGAGGGCGAAAAGCAATCGAGCGAACAACTCGCCAAACGGATTGCACGTTTGACGGACGAGGGAAAGGATATCACTTTTGTCATAGGGTCATCCTGCGGACTTTCCGACCGGGTAAAAAAAGCGGCGGATTATCGGCTGTCGTTCTCGGATATGACTTTCCCGCACCAGTTGATGCGCGTGATCCTTGCCGAGCAAGTTTACCGCGCGTTTATGATCAACGCAGGGGCGACTTATCACAAATAATTTCATTTTCGCATACGAATGCTACGTGGATATTTATGAAAGGGTAGCAAAATTTTACGAACGGGTAACGGGTGAGAAAACGGTCATCGGGCAAAGTGTATTCGGGCGTAGCATGTACGCGGTGAAAGTGGGTTACGGCGCGCCCGTGGGACTTGTGCAGTATGCGATGCACGGTCGAGAATATATCACGGCGCGACTTGCAATAGAACATTATCGCGTGGGGGTTGCAAAGGGGAGTTGTTGGTTCGTTCCGCTTGTCAATCCCGACGGCGCGTTGCTGTCCGAAATCGGACTAAGTACTGCGCCTGAAACTGCGCGTAAACCACTGCTTTCCATAAACGGAAAAGAGAATTTTTCTCTTTGGAAGGCGAACGGCAGAGGGGTGGACTTGAACGTAAACTTTGCCGCGCGTTGGGGAGAAGGCGTGAAAAACGTTCGTGTGCCGAGTGCGGAAAACTATATCGGGGAAAGACCTTTTTCCGAGCCGGAAACGTTGGCGTTGAAAAATTTTACGGAAAGTATACGCCCCGATTATACCGTCAGTTATCATACGAAGGGCGAAGAAATTTACTGGTATTTTTACCAGTCGGCGCATACCTGCCCTCGTGATAGGAGGTTGGGGACGGCGCTTTCGATTGCGACGGGGTATCCCTTGGCGCACGCAAGCGGCAGCGCGGGCGGTTATAAGGATTGGTGCATACAAAGCTTTGGTATTCCTGCTTTTACAATAGAGGCGGGGCGGGATACGTATCCGCATCCGCTCGGCGAGGACGCCTTAAACGATATCATAGAAAAAAACGGATTTGCGATCTTTGCGCTGTCCAAAGAAATATAGGTAAAAGAATGAAACGTTTGACGAGAGAAGAAAAATTTATGCGCGCGGCGATCAAGGCGGCGAAACGCGGTTTGGCGGAGGGGGAAGTCCCCATCGGCGCGGTCGTCGTGTATGAGGATAAAGTGGTTTCGCGCGGCTATAACCGTCGGGCGAAATTACAACTTGCGTCGGCGCACGCGGAAATGATGGCGATTGATAAAGCCTGCAAAAAATTCGGCTCGTGGCGGCTTCCCGAAGGGTGTGAATTGTACGTGACGTTAGAGCCTTGTCCCATGTGTATGGGGGCAAGTCTGAACGCCCGTGTGGACAAGCTGTATTTCGGCGCGTACGAACAAAAGGGCAGATCGCTCACGAAAGAGCTTGCGGACGCCAACCTTTTGAATCATAAAACGGAAGTGGTAGGCGGGGTTTTGGAGGAAGAATGCGCGGCGGTTTTAAGCGGATTTTTCATTTCCATGCGGCAAAAGCAAAAAGAGGAAAAGGAACGCAAAAAAGCGGAAGCGGAAAATTGAGAGAAAAAAGATATCTGAAAGCGCGGTCATTTGGTTGACTTTTACGCGCGAAATAAGGTATTATAAATAAGGTATAACAAATAGGTATTTGTGGGAAAAAGGACGAGGGGCTCCTCGTGATGGGTAAAACACCAACGAAAAATAAGTCCGCGGCGTTTATCGGCGGGAAAGTCGTAAACGTGCGGATAAAAAAATAAGGAAGGTTACACATGATAACTCACGGCAATGAAATCAAGTTGTTTTCCGGTAACTCCAACGTCGAACTGGCAAAAGCGATCGCCAAGAAACTCAATACCGAGCTGGGCGAAATCGAGGTGACCAAGTTCTCCGACGGCGAGATCAACGTGCACATCGCGGAAACGGTGCGCGGTAGGGATTTGTTCATTATTCAATCCACCTGTTCTCCCGTCAATGATAACCTTATGGAGCTGCTCATCATGATCGACGCGGCGAAGCGTGCTTCGGCAGGTCGTATCACGGCGGTAATGCCCTATTTCGGTTATGCACGTCAAGACAGAAAAGCGCGTTCGCGCGATCCCATCACGGCAAAGCTTGTGGCAAATCTTATTACGGCGGCGGGCGCTGACCGTGTATTGACGATGGATTTGCACGCGGATCAGATCCAGGGCTTTTTCGATATTCCCGTAGATAATCTGCTTGGCGGACCTACTCTTTACAATCATTTTGCAAGACAAGGCAACATCGACGTAGTCGTTGCTCCCGACTTGGGCAGCGTTAAGCGTTCGAGAAAAGTTGCTGAAAAATTCGGTGTGCCTCTTGCCATCATCGATAAACGCCGTCCCAAGGCGAACGTCATGGAGGTTATGAGTATCATCGGTGACGTTAAGGGCAAAAGATGTCTTATGATCGACGACATGATCGATACGGCGGGTACGCTTTGCCAGGGTGCGCAGGCGATCAAAGACGCAGGCGCAACCGAAGTGTATGCAGGCTGTACGCACGCAGTTCTCAGCGGTCCTGCAATCGAACGCTTGAAAAATTCGGCGATCACGAAACTCGTTATGCTCGATACCGTACACTTGGACGATCATAAGAAGTTGGACAAATTCGAGGTGCTTTCCGTTGCGGATATCTTCGCGGCGGCAATCGAAAACGTATATCTCGATAAGCCCATGTCGAAACTTTACGACTAATAAAAACACGAAAGAGCCGTCGCCAAGAAAAGGGACGGCTCTCAATCACTTAAAGAGGGAACTATGTATCTGATTGTAGGGTTGGGAAATCCCGACAAAAAATACGAAAAAACCTTTCACAATATGGGTTATATTGCGGTAGGCGACGCGGCGGAGGCTTTGGGCGCAAAGTTCAAGAAAAAGGAATGCGAGGCGTCGGTTGCCGAGGCGTTTGTGGGCGGAGAAAAGGTCATTCTTGCCCGTCCGTTGACGTACATGAACAATTCGGGCAGGGCGGTAAAACAGCTTATGTCCAAATACAAAATCGACGAAGATAAGCTGTTGGTGATCTATGACGATTACGATTTGCCCAAAGGAAAAGTGCGCATTCGCGCAAACGGCAGTGCCGGTACGCACAACGGTATGCGCAGTATCATCGGGGAAACGGGTTTGAAAAATTTTGCCCGTATCCGTATCGGTATTCGTGACGAAAACGTGGATATTCCCATCATCAATTACGTACTTGCCGAGGTAAGAAAGGAAGATTATCCGTTGTTTGCGGACGCTTGCCATAAAGCGGGCGAGGCGGCGGCGGAATTTGCCCGCGGCTTGGATATCGAAAAGGTAATGTGTAAATACAACAGCAACGCATAAAAGGAAAAGCATGAAACGAAATTGTCTGACGTTGGAACAAATAGGAGCAGAGTACTCCTCATACGCAGAAGATCTCCGCCGCGGTACGCCCACGGCGGTTTTCGGCGTTTCCGATGCTTTTAAATATCTGCTTGCGGGGCTTTCGCCCTTCCCCGGCGTATACGTGACGGCGGACAGCGTCTCCGCGCGCAAAGCGGCGGATAATATCGCCGCGTTGACGGGAAAGCGTACGGAAGTTTTGGCGGCGAAAGACGAAGTTTTGCTGTATAGAAAAGCGCTTTCTAAGGATTCTCTTTTCCGTCGGTTGAACGGTATTCACGCATTGCAACAGGGCTGTGAAGTTGTGACGGCGGAAATTGACGCGCTTATCCAGCTTTTTCCGAAAAAATTGCAAACGGTTACCTTTCAAGAGGGGGAGGACTACGAGTTTTCTGCCCTGACGCAAACGTTGACGAAAATGGGCTATGTGCGCAATTTTGAGGTAGAAACCAAGGGCGTTTTCGCGCTTCGCGGGGATATTTTGGATATTTATCCTGTCAATGCGGAAAATCCCGTCCGTATCGACTTTTTCGGGGATACCGTGGAGAAGATCAAACCTTACGACGTCGTGACGGGCGATCGTTTGGCAGGGATCAGCGAAATCACGATTCTTGCCGCGACCGACGTGTACGTGACGGAGGAAGATAAACGGAAAATTCCCGCGATCTTAAACGATTGCGCGCGCGGTTTTAAAACGTCCGAATCCTACACGCGTGCAAGGGAGATCGCGGACGAATTGATTTCGGACGATAATTTCGACAATTCGTTTTTGTTGCCGCTTTTGGAAAATTCGACCGACTTTTTTTCCGTTTTGCCTGAAAATACGGTGCTGATTTTCGATGAGGGGAAAACCCTTTGGGATAAGTTCAACGCGCTTTATAAGGAGCATGAGGAGCGTTTTCACCGCTTACAAACGGGCGGCGAAGCGTTTGACTTCACCAAAGGACAATACGTCGACAAAGATCGGTTTGTGGAGAATGTGCAGCGGGTGCGCCGTGTGGCAATGCAGACTTTTACGGGCAATCCGTTTTTTTTCCAACCCTTAAAAATATACAATTTTTCCGCAACGCCCACCCCGAAATATTTTAACGGCTTGTCCGCGCTTTTGACGGATATTTCCAACTGGAAACGGGGCGGATATCGAATTTTACTCTACTGCGGCGATGAAAAACGCGCGGTAAAAATGAGCGAGCAACTCTCTGAAGAATACATCTCTACGGTCAAATTACCCGATAGCATGTCCGCGTTTACGGGTGTTTGCATCTTAGACGAACCGCTTGACAAAGGGCTGGTTTTGCACGAATGCAAACTGGCAATTATCGGTACGGGGGATTTGTATACCAAACCCCGTGAAACCAAGCGGATACGCCGCAAACGCGGCGATATGTTCTCCGCGCCGGAAGTCGGCGACTACGTCGTTCACGAAACGCACGGCATCGGGAAAGCGGTGGGCATGAAAAAGATCGAAACGACGGACGGTACGAAGGAATACGTCGCCGTGTCGTATAAAGACGGCGATATGCTGTACGTGCCTGCCGAATGTATGGACGTTTTGTCCAAATACGTAGGGGATAATAACCCTTCGTTAAGCAAGATCGGCGGCGCGGAATTCGAACGGGTCAAAGCGCGCGTCCAAGCGTCGTTGAAAAAGCTTGCGTTCGATTTGAAACAGCTTTATGCCGAACGTTCGGAAAATATCGGCTATTCTTTCCCTGCGAACGAAGTGTTCATGCAGGAATTTGAGGACGCGTTCCATCACGACTTGACCCTCGATCAAGCAAGTTCGGTCATGGAGATCAAGATGGATATGTGTTCGCCCAAGGTCATGGATCGATTGCTTTGCGGAGACGTGGGGTTTGGGAAAACGGAAGTGGCGTTTCGCGCGATTTACCTTTGTATCTTGGCGGGAAAACAAGCGGCTTTGATGTGTCCGAGTACGGTGCTTTGCAGTCAGCATTTTAACACGGCGACGGAGCGTTTTTCCGATTTCGGCGTACGCGTGGCTTGCTTGAACCGTTTTAATACGCCCAAAGAACAGGCGGCGGTATTGCGCGGTTTAGAGGAGGGAAGCGTCGATCTTGTCATCGGAACGCACCGTTTGTTGTCTGCGGACGTGAAGTTCAAGGATTTGGGCTTGTTGGTGCTTGACGAAGAACAGCGTTTTGGCGTTGAACATAAGGAAAAAATCAAACATATAAGAAAGAATATCGACTGTCTTACCATGACGGCGACGCCGATACCCCGTACTTTGCATATGTCGCTGTCGGGGATCAGGGACATTTCGACCATTCAAACGCCCCCGTCCGAACGGTTGCCCGTGCAGACTTACGTAGTAGAAGAAACGGAAACTTTGATCCGCGACGCTTGCATTCGCGAGCTGTCACGTGGGGGGCAGGTATTCGTTCTTTACAATAAAGTGGAGAGTATTTTCACTTTTGCGGCGCAAATCAAACGGATATTACCCGAGGCTACTTTATCCATTGCGCACGGTAGAATGGAAAAGAATGCGCTTGAAAACGCCGTGATCGATTTTTACAGCGGAAAATCGGATATTTTGATCACGACGACGATCATTGAAAACGGGATTGACTTGCCAAATGCAAATACGTTGATCGTAATCGACAGCGATAAACTGGGCATTTCCCAGCTCTACCAACTGAAAGGCAGGGTGGGCAGAGGTACGAGGCTGGCGCATGCGTACTTCACCTTTAAAGCGGAAAAAGTCATGTCGGAAAACGCTTCTGCAAGGCTGAAGGCGATTATGGAATTTACCGAACTCGGTTCGGGATATAAGCTTGCTATGCGCGATTTGGAAATTCGCGGCGCGGGCAACGTGCTCGGCGCGGAACAGCACGGACAAATGGGCAAGGTCGGGTACGAGTTATACTCGAAACTTTTAAAAGAGGAATTGACGGGCGAGGCGCAAACGGTGGCCGATTTGGACATCCGCGCAAACGCTTACATTTCCGAAAAATACATCGAATCGGCGGCAGGCAGGCTGGATTCGTACAAGCAGATCGCGGAAATTTCGACGATAGCCGATTATAAGCGGGTGTACACATCCCTTCGGGATATGTACGGCGAACTGCCTAAAGCGGTGGAAAACTTGCTCGTGATCGCGGTGTTAAAGAGTTACGCAGCCAAATTCCACGTGAAGAAAATCTCCCTTATCAAAGGGGTGGGGGCGTTGGAATTTCCCACTTTAGAAGCGCTCGGTGACAAGCGAATTCTTGCGGCGATGGACAAATATCAAGGCAGAGTGCGCTTGAATATGGCGGAAGCGCCCGTAATCGAATTCTTCGGCAAGCGCGACGCGGCGGAATTGATGGCGGAAATGACAAAATTTTTAAAATTTGCCTTAACTTTTCAAAGTTTATAAGTGAAAACGTTTGCACTTTCTAAAAAAATAAGGTATAATATAACTTGACGATATTGAAAAATAGGGATGAAGCGTCCTTTTTCGGCGTTTTCGTTTTTATTTGGATATCGGCAATGAAGGATAAAAAATCGGAGCGATTTTATGAAGAAACACACATTTAAAAAAGCAGCGGCATTGTTTTTGGGTATTGCGCTTACGGTAGGCGCAACCGGTTGCGGTTTTATCACGACGGACAACCAAGCCGATCTTGAACAGACGGTAGCGACGGTTGACATCAGCGGAAAACTTGCAAGCGACGCAAAATACAAAAACGTTGCAAGCGAAGTAAGCACGATCGTAGACAAGCTT
>JAFUIT010000080.1 GCA_017468345.1 Clostridia bacterium | reverse complement strand
TGGCGACGGCTTGATGTACACCCTTCCTTATTCGAAATCTACGGAAGTTTTGTATTACAACAAAACGTTCTTCACCCAGAACGGCTTGAAAGTTCCTACTACGTGGGACGAAATGGAAACGGTTATGCAGCAAATTTTGGAAATCGATCCGAAGGCTGTTCCTCTTGGATACGACTCTGAAGCGAACTGGTTCATCACGATGTGCGAACAGTTGAACACCCCCTACACTTCCACGACGGAAGGTTCGAAGTTCTGTTTCGACGTTAGCACCAACCAAGAATTTGTGGGCAGATTGAGAGAATGGTATCAAAACGGTTACGTAATGACGGAAGAAATTTACGGCGCATATACGTCCGACTTGTTTACGCAGACCGATCCTGAAAAGTCCAAATCGTATATGACCATCGGTTCGTCCGCAGGTGCATCCTATCAGTGCCCCGATGCTTACACCGATGAAAACGGCCAGGTTTCGTATCCTTTCGAAGTAGGCGTTACATTGCCTCCTCAAATCGACGTAAACAACCCGAAAGTTATCTCCCAAGGTCCTTCCCTTTGCATGTTTAATAAAGCCAACAAGCAAGAAATGGCGGCAAGCTGGTTGTTTATAAAGTTCCTTACCACGAACCTTGGCTTGCAGGCGAATTTCTCCTCGTCCTCCGGTTATGCTCCCGTAGTGAAAAACCTTGACCAAAAGCATGCAAAATATGCGGAAAAATTGGCAGAGGCAGACGGCAATTTAAACCTTCAAACGACCTGTGTAAAACAGTGTTTGGCACAAGAAGGCGCAATGTTCGTTTCCCCTGCATTCGTTGGTTCGTCCGGCGCCCGTGACGAAGTAGGTATTTTGATCCAGAACTGTTTCGTAAACAGCCCTGAAAACGGTCAATCGGCTGCTGAATTCATCAACGCACAGTTTAAGGCAAGCGTCGATAAGCTTATCTACGAATTCGGCGCATAAGTCTTTCTTTAGGTAATAAATTTATGAAAAAAACTGCTTTATCTTTAATATTAACGCTTTTTTGTGCGTTTGGCGTAAGCGCATTTTTCGGCGGCGTTGCTTCTCAAAAAGCAACGCTGACCGCGAGTGCGGAAACCGCCGCGGAAAAGATTGACTACGCAGGACAAGCCGTATTGGATTTGAATGCGGATTCCACCACCATAGAAGTAGAGGTAAAAACGTTTGTCGACGGCGACACTACTCACTTCTATGCAGAAGATTTCCCCAACGGCGTCCTCAAAGCAAGATATGCTGCGGTAAACACCCCCGAATCGACGGGGAAAATTGAAGAATGGGGCAAAAAAGCCTCTAAATTCACCCGCAGTAAACTGGAAAATGCCGTTTCCATCATCGTTGAATCGGAAGATGAAGTATTTGAACCCGATTCCACCGGCGAAAGATACCTTTCGTGGGTATGGTATAAGGAAGAAGGCTCGGACGTTTATCGCAACCTGAACATCGAATTGTTGCAGGAAGGTCTCGGCCGCGGTTCCGGTTCGGTTGATTGCCGTTACAGCGAACTTTGCGGGCTTGCAATTGCGCAGGCAAACGAGCTCAATTTGCACGTTTATTCTGAAGAATTGGATCCCGATTTCTTCTATGGTGAAGCCTACGAGATCGACCTGAAAGGACTTCGCTTGAATATCGAAAATTTGAACGGCAAACGCGTTGCATTCGAAGGCATTGTTTCCTATTACGTCAATCAAGGCGTATACGTGGAAAACTTTGACGAAGAAACGCAAATGTATTTCGGTATCTACGTATATTACGGGTTCAATTTTGAAGGTGCGTCCATTTTACAAATCGGCAATAAAGTACGTATCGTTGGCGAAGTATCTTATTACGAAACGGGCGACTCCTATCAAATTTGCGCCTTAAAGTATAATAAATATAAACCCAGTGCCGATGATATCCAGTTGATCGAAAAAGGTCATGCGGCTACTAATTTGGAAACGACGGCTGCTGATTTTAATAAAAAGGTATCCGCCACAGGCCCCGTTATAAATCCCGAAGACGGAAAAATCGTTCAAACCCCCGTCATAGATCCCGAAACGGGCGAAACTGTATACGAAGATAAATATACGACGGCAACCTATGATTACGCGCAGCTTGCGATGAACACCTCCATTTCGATGAAGGGGCTTTACGTTTCGGACGTTTACACCACCGACAACGGCGGCGACAGCGACGGCGCAATGACCTTGACCTGCAAATCAAACGGCAAAACCGTTAAGGTACGCACGGTCGTTTTGAAGGATTCCGCGGGCAATTATGCCACGGAAGATATGTTGAAGGGTAAAACCATCGACGTAACGGGCGTAATCGATAGCTTTAACGGCGAATACCAAATCAAAATTATCTCCCTTGCAGGCATCCTTGTGGACGGCGAACCTTTGTTCCCTCCCGTAACGCCTGTTGTTCCTGACTCGACGAGTTCTAACTCTGATACGACGTCTTCTTCGAACGGAATCGGTTGCTTCGGCGTTGTTGCGCTTCCCGCAATCCTTCCCATTTTCGCGGCGGCTGTCGTATTGATGAAAAAACGTGAAAATTAAAAAAAATAATATTTAAAGGAGCAAAAAACTCATGAAAAAACTTCTCCCCGGCATTCTTGCCACGTTGTTGTGCCTCGGTTGTTTTACGGCTTGCGACCAATTAGATAGTTTGAAATCGAAATTGCCTGATTTCTTGCAGTTCGGCAAAACCGAATCCACCGAAGACAGCAAAAAAGACGAAGATTCCACCCCTCAGGAAACGCATCCTCACGAAAAAGATTTGAAGGACGCAAAAGATTTCATCAACGGTCAAATGCAGGAAATGACATTGGATACCCGTAAAGGTTATGAGGTTGTAAATTCCTTCTCCTTTATCGGCTCCGACGAAGTCTACGACGTTGCTTGGTCGGTCAATATTGACGGCGTAACCGTAGAAGAAGGCGAAGAAAACGATACCATCGTTATCAGCGAAATGGAAGAAGATACCCCCTACGTTTTGACTTGCACGATCACCGACCCTCAGGGTTGCCACACCGTAAGCTTTAGCTACGATGCAACCGCATTGAAGGCCGTTGTTCCTACGTTTATTACGGAAAAACCTGCTGAAAACACCGCTTATAAACTCTACGTTTA
>JAFUIT010000079.1 GCA_017468345.1 Clostridia bacterium | reverse complement strand
GTTGACGGAAAGGTGGCTACCGTGTACGCGATGAATGCGGAAAACGAGGTGGAAAGCTACCCCGTGGATTACTGCATTTCGTCCATGCCGATTAAAGACCTTGCCGAATCGATCGGCAAGGAAAACGTGCCTGCGGACGTGTACGAAACCGCAACGACTTTACCGTATCGCGATTTTATGACGGTAGGTTTGCTTGTCAGCGATTTGAAAGTGAAAAACAAGACCAAGATGAAGACACTTGGCAATATTGTTCCCGATTGTTGGATATACGTGCAGGATCGCGACGTGCGCTTGGGCCGTATCCAAATATTCAACAACTGGTCGCCGTATATGGTGGAAAATCCGCAGGAAAACGTTTGGATCGGGTTGGAATATTTCTGCACTGAAGGGGACGGAATGTGGACAAGCCCCGATGCGGACTTTATCAAAAACGCCGTCGACGAGTTGGTGAAGATCGGCGTGATCGAATCGGGAGAGAAAGTGTTGGATTCCACGGTCATTCGTGTGAAAAAGGCATATCCTGCGTATTTTGGGTCGTATGCGAATTTTGACAAAGTGCGCGAATATTTGGACGGCTTTGACAATCTTTTCTGCGTGGGCAGAAACGGTCAGCACCGCTATAACAACATGGATCATTCAATGGCGACGGCGATGGTCGCTTGCGAGGAAATCATCAAAGGCGGGTCGGATAAGACGGCGGTGTGGAGCGTAAACACCGAAAAGAGCTATCACGAAACGAAAACCGAGGAGAAAAAAGCGTAAATGGAAGAACGGGCGTTGACAACGGAGACGGGGACGGTGGAAACCGAGCCTGTTGTTTCCGTTGCCCAAAATTTGCCCGATAAAGAGAAGAAATGGCGTATCGCACGGAACTGTTTGTTGGAGGGATTGCTGTATTTGGCGGTAATTCTTTTGACAAGTTTATTGTTTACGGTTTTGAAACCGTTGATAGGGTATTACAGCGTAGGGGCGTTCGCGAAGACGTTTATTGCCGTTTGTTTGGGCGGTTGTGTTGTGTTCATCTCGTACATGGGTACCACAAAGCGTTTAAAAACCAGGCACGTAGCAGTGATGATCTTAATCGTGGGGTACGTGTTGCGCGTAGGATATATGCTGTATACGCCTGCTACGGTCAGACAACACGACACCTTTAGTAAAAATTTCGACGGGCACGAGGCGTATGCTTGGACGATATTTGAAACGGGCAGTTTGCCGACGACGAACGCTTATCAATTTTATCACCCGCCCCTCAATGCGCTGTTGCAATCGTTGTTTATGCATATCACGGAGGGGGTGACGTCGATTTTCGGCGGAAACTTTTTCCCCGACGCGTTCGATTATGGGAAACCGGAATACGTAGACGCGCAGCGGTACTTTTTGTATTCGTCCTGTCAAATTTTGTCGGTAACTTATGCCTTTATCACAAGCGTTTTGCTGATGAAGATGCTGAAAATGTTTTCATTTTCCGATAAAGCTTATTTGCTTTTATCGGCTTTTGCGGTGTTGTATCCCCGGCATATCCAGTTTGCGGGAATGCTCAACAACGATCCGCTTGCCTATTTGTTTGCGGTTGCGGCATTGTTTTTTGCTTTGCGTTGGTGGAAGGGGAAACGTTCCCCGATTTACATTCTTTTATGCGGTTTGTCAGTAGGACTGGGGATGATGGTGAAATTGTCGTCGGCGACCGTATGCATTCCCATCGCCGGGATATTTATTTATGAATTTATCTGCACGCTCCGTAAAAAGGAAGGCGCGCTCGATTTTTGGGAAATGGTGTTGCAATACGGCGTATTTCTCTGTATTTGTGCGCCGATCGGTTTGTGGTTTCAGGTGTATGCGAAGATACGCTTTGATCAACCGCTTGGATTTGTCTTTTCCAACTTGAACAAAAATTTATACACGGGCGATCATTCGGTGTGGGCACGGTTTGGCATTACGTTCGATTTGTCCGAATATCTCAGCTCGCTGTTTTGCCTGCCGTTTGAAAATTATAACTTGTTCAACTATGCCGTTAAATGTTCTATTTTTGGCGAATTTCAGTATGCGCAAGGGATCGGTTTCGGAGCTTTGGCGTTGTTATTCGCGTACATGGGTATCGCGTTTTTAATGATTGGCGGCATCTGGTGCGTTGTAATTTGGTGTAAAAACCGAAAAGACAAGGACAGCTTTATTTATAAAAATCCGCCTATGGGGCATAAGGATTTGCTGTTTGCAGGTTTGTTGATCGCGTCGCAAGTGCTGTCCGAAATTTATTTTTACGCGAAAATGCCTTACGGCTGTACGATGGATTTTCGTTATATTATGCCGCTTATTTTCGGTTTGGCGTTGGCGATCGGATTTGTGGGGAACACTTTGACGGCGTCGGGAAACGCGAAGGCGTATAAGCTCAATCTTTTGTTAAATATCGCCGTTGTCGGTTTTATTGTCAGTTCGGCGTTGTTTTATTGTGTTTGTGGGTGAGATATGGAAAAGAAAGAAAAAACTTTGTTTGGACAAACGAAAAAACAATTATTTTGGGAAATTTTCCGTTTCCTTTTGGTGGGAGGTACGGCGACGTTGGTCGATTACGCGGTGTTTTATTTGTTCCGCGATCTGCTGTTGCCTGCAAGACTGATAGAAGGGGGCGTATGGAACGTATTTTCGTTGATTTTTGCGACGGCGTTCGGTTTCGGCGCAGGGCTTACCGTCAACTGGATACTGTCCGTGAAATTTGTATTTCGCGCGGTGAAAAACAAGGAGGAGGCGCACTCGAAAAAGGGTTTCTTCATTTTTGCCGTTATCGGATTGATCGGGCTGGGGATCACGGAACTCGGCGTAGTGCTTTTGGTGCATATTTTTCCCGAAATCACGCTGTTTGGAGTGACGGAATTTCTATTGCCTTGGGATGAATGGCTGGCGAAGGTCATTATGACCTGTATCGTGCTGGTTTTCAATTACGTAGGAAGAAAATTATTTGTTTTTAGATAAAAATTATAGAGGTGTTTTATGAAAAAATCTTTTAAGCGGTATCTTGCGTTGATCGCGGCGGGAATGATGGCGTTGTCTATGGCGTCTTGTTCGGATATTACGGGAAAACTTACGGGTTTGTTCGGTGAAGATTCGGAGGAGAGCAGTACGCTTGAGGATACGTATGAGCCTATCATTTTGAAAGAGGTGAGCCAGGCGAAAAACGTGATTTTGATGATCGGGGACGGCATGGGACCTCAACAGATTAAAGCGGGGGAAATTTTCAAAGGGGAACGGCTTTGTATGCAAGATTTCCCGTATAAAACGTTTGTAGAGACCCGTTCGGCGTCTAATGAAATTACCGATTCTGCCGCGGCGGCTACGGCGCTCGCCACGGGTACGCGTACGACCAACGGCGTAGTCGGTCAAAGTCCGACGGGGGAAGAATTGACCACGATCGTGGATATAGCCCATTCGCTCGGCAAGCGGACGGGCGTCATTGCAACGGAAGAAATTCACGGCGCAACGCCGATGGGCTTTTCCGCGCATGCGAGCAGCCGTGAGCTTGAAAGCGACTTAATCAAATCCGCAATTTCCTCCAGTAACGTCGATCTTTTTGCCAGTTCAGTGTTCAAAACCGCATACCAAACCGCGTTCGAAGAAGCTGGCTATACGAAAATTGAAAAAGTGGATGATATTTCCGAATCGACGGCGGATAAAGTATTCGGGTCTTATCAAATCAGAGCCGCGGCAGAATCGATGTCATCGGCATTTTCTAAAGTAGCGTTCGACCGCGTTGTGACGGAGGCTCTTGAATATCTTTCGCAGGACGAAGACGGATTTTTCCTCATGGCGGAAGGTTCGCATATCGATCACGGCGGGCACGGAAACGATATTGCGTATATGCTTGACGAGTTGTTGGCGTTTGACGACGGGGTCCGCGCGGCGTTGGAATGGGCAAAGGACCGCGACGATACGGTGATCATCGTAACGGCGGATCATGAAACGGGCGGATTGACGTTGAAAGAAGACGCAACGCAGGAACAAATGCGAGAGGTATACGTGTATAAGATGGCAAATAATTGCTATTCTTGGAGTACGAAAGGACATACTTCGACGGACGTTATGTGTTATATCAACGGTGCGGATATCGATTTTAAACAATATTCGTTCGGCACGAACGGCCGTATCAAAAACACAGACGTGTTTGAAATTATGAAAACGCTGTTAGAG
>JAFUIT010000078.1 GCA_017468345.1 Clostridia bacterium | reverse complement strand
TTCGCCGATTATAAGACGAAGGTGCATTTTATTTCCTTGGAAGAATTGAGGGAAAAGCATAGCGGACTTCCTCACGGCGGCGTCGTGATCCGAAGCGGCGAAACGGGTGAAAACGGCGAACACAAACACGTGATTGAATATTCGCTGAAACTGGACTCGAATGCGGAATTTACAGCGTCGGTGTTGGTGGCTTGTGCGCGTGCCGTGTATCGCATGAACCAAGAGGGCAACGTGGGTTGTAAAACTTTGTTTGATATTCCCCCTGTATACCTCTCTGCAAAGAGCAGGGATGAATTGTTGGCAACGCTGTTATAAAGTGTTATAAAGAATGTATAAGAAAAACCGAAGGTGAATGCCTTCGGTTTTTTTGTATGAGTTTTTCATTCTATTCAGTCGTTTCCACGCAGCTGCAACGCTTTGATCATTTGCCCGACGTACTGTACGGGGATAAGTTCGATCTTGTCTTTGTATTTTTCGCAAACTTTCATATTTTTTGCGGGCAAAATCACCCGTTTAAAGCCCGTTTTTATACATTCGTTCACTCGTTTATCCGCGCGCGTAACGGGACGGATTTCTCCCGTTAGACCCACTTCGCCGAACAGAGCGGTGTACTTATCGATGGGGACGTCGTTTGCCGCGCTGGCAAGCGCCGCGCAAATGGCAAGGTCGACGGACGGTTCGTCCAACTTGATACCGCCCATGGCGTTGATATAGACGTCGTGCGACCAGAAGGGGATACCGCAACGCTTTTCCAAAACGGCGATCAGCACCACCAGCTTGTTGTAATCCACCCCAAGGCTCATTCTGCGAGGTTGTCCGTAGGCGGTTTTCGCCGCAAGCGTTTGAATTTCGACGTTCATGCAACGGTTGCCGCTTTCGGAAGGAGTAACCGCCGATCCTGCCGCAAGACCGCGCGTTTCCGATAAAAAGATATCGGCGTAATCGCTGACGCTCTTGATCCCGACGTCCGTCATCTCGAACACGCCTACCTCCTGCGCCGAGCCGAAACGGTTTTTCACCGCGCGGAGAAGTTTATAATTGTCCTCCTGCTGTCCTTCGAAATACAGCACGGTGTCCATGATGTGTTCCAACACTTTCGGACCAGCTAACGAGCCTTCTTTCGTGACGTGGCCGATGATGAAAAAGGTAACGTTTTGCGATTTTGCAATCCGCATCAAACGGGAAGCGCATTCGCGCACTTGTCCCACCGAGCCTGCTGCCGAGGACAGCGTTTCCGTATAGATCGCCTGAACGGAGTCGATGATGACGAACTTACTGTCGACCAGTGCGTTTTCGATATCCTCCAAACACGTTTCATTGAGAAGGAGGAGGTTGGAGGAATTTAACCCCAACCGTTCGCAACGCATTTTCACCTGAGAACAGCTTTCTTCCGCGGAAACGTAAAGGGTGGGCGCGTCCTGCGTTTGCGCAAGATATGCCGCTACCTGCGTTAAAAGAGTGGATTTACCGATCCCGGGATCGCCGCCGAGTAAGACGAGCGAGCCGCGAACGATGCCACCGCCAAGCACGGTATCGAATTCGGGAATGCCGCTTTTTACACGGTCGAATTTTTCATAACCGACTTGGGAAAGGGGCAGGGCGCGCGTTTTGATCTCGGACATGCCCCGTCTATTATCAAATTTTGCAGGCTCTGCCACGCGCACGATTTCTTCCTGCAAAGTGTTGAAATTGCCGCAATCGGGGCATTTGCCCAGCCATTTGGGCGCGGTAAAACCGCACTGCGAACAGACGAATTGCGTAGTGGGGGCTTTGGGTTTTGTTGCCATGAATACTCCTTTAACAAGCAATGCTTGCCGTTATATTTGTCTTAAAAGAACGAACGCGTTGACGGTGATGCCTTTGCCTTCGCCGACGTAACCCAACCCTTCGTTTGTGCCGGCGGTGATGCCGATACGGGAAGGATCTATATGCAGTATGCCCGAAAGGGCGTTTTTCATTTCATCGATGTATTTTGCAAGGCGGGGGTGTTCCGCTTGAATGGCGATCGACGCGTTTTTTACCGAAAGCCCAAGCGCGGAAAGCATTTCCGTGACGGTGGCAAGCATCGCCATCGAGCTTGCGCCCTTCCACTGCGGATCGCTGTCGGGGAAATAATGCCCGATATCCTTCAAACCCGCAGCCGAAAGCATAGCGTCCATCAGGGCGTGTACCAACACGTCGCCGTCGCTGTGCGCGATCAAACCGCTTTTGGAGGGAATTTTCACGCCTGCCAAAACGATATGGTTTTGCGCTTTTCCAAACGCGTGCGTATCGACGCCGAAACCGCAACGGACGGCGTTGTCTTTAAAATCTTCCGCGTACGTCAGTTTGACGTTGTCCCGTTGACCTTCGCAGGTACGGGGCGCGCCGCAAAATTGCGCGAACACGGACGAATCGTCCGTATATACGGCGTTTTCCAGCTCGAACGCCCGTTCGTAGGCATAGGTGATGTTTTCACGGAAAAACCCCTGCGGAGTTTGAATTTGACGAAGATTGGCGCGAGGGGGAACGCCGATGATTTTGTCACCCTTGACTGTAGCGACGGTATCCCTGCATTCGACGGCGCAAATACCGCTGCCGAACGTCATGACGCTGTGGATACAGCCTTCGATCGTTTCACGTGCGATAAAGGGGCGCGCGCCGTCATGGATCAATACGATATCCGCCGCTGTTGCCTTTAAAGCGTTGTATACCGAATGGGAACGGTCTTCGCCGCCCAAAACGACTTTCGTGCGTGTAAAAGGAGCGCAAATTGCCGTAATCTTTTCCATATCCGTTTCGGAAGCGGTGACGACGATTTCGTCGATCGCGGGAAAATCAAACGCCGACAGCGTTTTTTTCAAAGCGGTGCTATCCCCAAAGGGGACAAGCAGTTTATTTTCCTCAAATCCCGCGCGGTTGCCTTTTCCCGCCGCGCAGATGACGGCGCATACCGAATAACTCATACAATCACCTCGTAAAGGGAAGCGGCTTCGTCCTTTTTCACCGTTTCCTTAATGTTCAAAATACGAAACTTCAAGCTGCCCGACGCGTACAACACCTCGACGACGTCGCCAATTTTGACGGCGGTGGAAGGCTTTGCGGCTTTGCCGTTGATCAGCACTTTTTCCTCTGAGCAGGCCTCCTGCGCCACAGTACGGCGTTTTAAAATGCGGGAAACCTTTAAAAATTTATCAATACGCATGCATAGCTCCTTTGGATTTTTACTTTGTAAAAGCGTCGGTTGCGATTTCTCATAAAAAAATTTTAAAATCGTTTTCAAAAACGCTTGACATCTTTTTTCGCGAGCGATATAATTAGATAATGTATCACTATGCTTTTATGCTGGTGTAATGTCGCCCGAAAGAAAATTTTACCTCAAAAAAGAAAGGGAAATTTCCTTAAAAAGCGACAAAAAACGCCAAATTTCCTTTCCATATAATATATTATAACGCAAAGAAGGGAAAAAGTAAAGCGTAGAGGATAAAAAATTTCTAAACAAGACAAAAAATTCGATTTTTATCGATGAAAAGATATACTCGGTAGATCGCCTTAAAAAAATTTGCAAGGAGCAAAACGAACGAAAATGGATTTACCTATTCAAAAGTACGGCAAAACCGAAAGAAGAAAATTCGGTTCCATCAACGAAGTGATCGACATTCCCGACCTCGTTGAGATCCAGAAAGACAGCTACAATGCGTTCATTGAAGAAGGTATCAGCGAAGTTTTTGAAGACTTTTCGCCGATCACCGACTATTCCGACCGTTTCGAGCTGTATTTCTTAGAACACAGATTTGGCGATAAACCCAAGTATGACGAAAAAGAATGCCGCACGAGGGACGCAACATACGCGCTTCCCTTGCGTGTAAAGGTTCGCCTTGTCAACAAAGTGAAAAACGAAGTCGTCGACCAAGAAGTATTCATGGGCGACCTTCCTTTGATGACGGAAAACGGCGCATTCATCATCAACGGTGCGGAACGTGTTATCGTTTCCCAGCTCGTCCGTTCCCCCGGCGTATACAATGCGTCGAGCAAGGATAAGACGGGTAAAGAAATGTTCGCGACCACCGTTATGCCCAACCGCGGTGCATGGCTTGAACTGGAACAGGACGCGCAGGACGCTTTGTACGTTCGCGTGGACAGAAAGAAAAAGCTTTGCGTGACGGTACTTTTGCGTGCATTGGGCTTTGGTTCGAACCGCGCGATCGAGGATTTGTTCCCCGGCGATAAGATCATTGCGTCCACGCTTGCAAAGGACACGGCGAAGTCCGAATCGGACGGCTTGTACGAACTG
>JAFUIT010000077.1 GCA_017468345.1 Clostridia bacterium | reverse complement strand
GATCTTGACAGAACCTACGGCGGTGTACATATTCTTTCGCCGTATCAAGCGAAAGCACGTTCTTCTTGGTATGAAGGCACGGCAAACGCCATCTATCAAAATTTACATTTCATGAAGATGTATAACCCCGAATATGTTCTTATTCTTTCAGGTGACCATATTTATAAAATGGACTATGCCGCAATGCTGAAAGCGCATAAGGAAACGGGCGCGGATTGTACGATCGCCGCAATCAACGTACCTTTGAGCGAAGCATCGAGATTTGGTATTCTCAATACTAACCCCGACGGTTCGATCTATCAATTTGAAGAAAAACCGAAAATTCCCAAGAGCACGCTCGCGTCTATGGGTATTTACATATTCAAAGCAGAAAAATTGTTTAGCTATCTCGAAGCTGACGACGCGAACCCGAATTCGTCCAAAGACTTCGGTAAAGACGTTTTGCCCGCTATGTTAAACGCCGGCGAAAAGATGTTCTCCTATCAATTCGAAGGATATTGGAAAGACGTGGGTACGGTTGCTTCGCTTTGGCAGGCAAATATGGACCTTTTGGGCGAATCTCCCGAATTTGACGTAGGGGATAAGACTTGGAAGATCCAGTCGAGAAACCCTCTTGCTCCCCCTGAACACATCGGTAAAGACGGCGTTGTGAAAAATTCGATGGTTGCATTGGGTTGCGAAATCTACGGCACGGTAGAAAACTCCATTCTCGGTAGCAACGTAGTCGTAGAGGAAGGCGCAACCGTAAAAGACGCGGTCGTATTGGCAAACAGCGTTATTCACGCAAATGCAACCGTGTCCTACTCGATCATCGACGAAAACGTTACCGTAGGCAAAAATGCAAAAATCGGGGTCGACAAAGATCCCCAAGCTGAAATCGTGGTTCTCGGCAGAGGACTTACCGTTGCGGACGGCGCAACCGTAAGCGAAGGTCAAAAACACGAAAAAGATATTTTGGCATAAGGAGGGGAATGTCATGGCTAAAACTGCGATTGGTGTTATTTTTACAAATTTACATGAAGAAAACGTACCCGAACTTGTCCGTAGAAGAACAATGGCGTCGATCCCTTTCGGCGGTAGATATCGCTTGATCGACTTCGCGCTTTCTAATATGGTCAACTCCGGCATCACTACGGTCGGTTTGATGACGAGCAACAACTACCGTTCCTTGATCGACCATATCGGTAGCGGGAAAGATTGGGATCTTGCAAGAAAAGACGGCGGTTTGATCTTGTTGCCTCCTTTCTCCGAAAAGCACGATAAATTGTATACGACCCGTTTGGAAGCGCTTTGCAGCTTGACCGGTTTTTTAAGCAGACGTAATGAAAAATACGTAGTGTTGACCGATTGCGACGGCGTTGCAAAATTTGACATAGCGGACATTCTTGAATATCACGAAAAGAAAAATGCCGACATCACTTTGGTTACTAAACATGGCAAAGTTGGCAACCGTTCGGACTTCCTCTTGATCGATGCGGATAAAGAAGGGAGAGTTACCGAAATTGCGCATACTCCTCACGTTGAAGAAGGCACGAAAGCTAAGATTTTCATTAACGTAATGGTAATCAACCGTCAATTCTTGCTCAACGTAATCGAAGAAGCGGTAACGCACGGTTATACCAGCTTTGAAAGCGACATTTTAATCAAACAAATGCATAGCTTAAAAATATATGATTACAACTTTAAAGGCTATTATGCAGGCATTGATTCTATGGCGGCTTACTTTAAACACAACATGGAACTGTTGGAAAAAGAAGTGCGCGACGAATTGTTCGGCGATCGCGATATCTATACCAAAGTACGCGATAGCGCGCCTTCCAAATACGGTGAAAATGCCGTTGTGAAAAATTCTTTGATCTCCGACGGTTGCGTCATTGAAGGGATCGTTGAAAATTCTATCCTTTTCCGCGGCGTAAAAGTAGAAAAGGGCGCGGTAGTAAAAAATTCCGTTGTTATGCAGGATAATATCATCGGCGCAAATACTTCGTTGAATTGCGTAATTACCGATAAAAACGTTGTTATCAGCGATCAAAAAACGCTTAGCGGCTGCAGTACGTTGCCTTACTTCATTCAGAAGGGCACGAGATTATAAGACATTTTTCTACATAAGACCTATGTTTTGCATAGGTCTTATGTATGACATACTAATAATATTTTGAAGGAGATTTTGTATGGCAGAAAGCAAAACGACAAAGAGAACAGGCGTACAAGTGAAGAAAATTACGGTAAAAGAACCGAAATCGGTCATTTTACCTGAGAAAAAAGTGATTGATGAGCCTCAAATTGCGGCGAAACGTAAAATTATGTTCGTTGCATCGGAAGCAAGACCGTTTATAGCGACGGGGGGACTTGCGGACGTCATCGGTTCGTTACCTCAAGCACTCGCGCAAGACCCTGCTTATGATATTCGCGTCGTTTTGCCTTTGTATTCGGATATCAAACCCGAATATCGCAGAAAAATGTCCTTTTTAGGAAATATCTTCGTTCAGCTTTCGTGGCGTAATCAATATTGCGGCATCTTTACCTGCGTTGAAAACGGCGTTACGTATTATTTCATTGATAATGAACAGTACTTTAAACGCCCCGGCTGCTACGGTTATTTTGACGATGGGGAAAGATTTGCGTTTTTCTCGCTCGCCGTGATGGAAATTTTACCGTTTATCGGTTTCTATCCCGAAGTATTGCATTGCCATGATTGGCAAGCGGCTTTGGCGGCTATTTATTTGAAAACGATCTATTGCAAACGCCCTGAATATCAATTCATCAGAGCTTTGTTTACGATACATAATATCGAATATCAAGGCAAATACGCATTGGATATTTTGGGTGATCTTTTCGGAATCGATAAGGAATCCGGCTATCTTTTAGAATACCAAGGGTGCATCAATTTGATGAAAGCGGCGATTGAATGCTC